>JAUUNK010000117.1 GCA_030844565.1 Bacteroides ovatus | reverse complement strand
GGGTGGCCGAAACCACATGGGGCGATGAGATTGCCAAATGGGAACATCTTAGGGGATTAACCGTCAGCAAGATTTTAGGAACTGAAAAACAGAGGAAAGCGGCTTTAAAAGCGGCAGCAGACATTTATGTCATAAACAGGGAAAATGTAGTATGGCTTGTTTCCCACCTGCAAGGTTATTGGCCGTTTGATATGGTTATTATTGATGAGCTGTCTTCTTTTAAGTCTTCAAAATCCGCACGCTTCCGCGCATTGCGTTTAGTGCGGCCTAAAACAAACCGCGTCGTCGGTCTTACCGGCACCCCGACACCCAATGGTTTAATAGATCTTTGGAGCCAGATATATCTTCTCGATCTTGGTGAGAGATTAGGTAAAACCATAACCAGTTATCGCAGCAAATATTTTCGTCCCGGAAGAACCAATGGGCAAATAGTTTTCGATTATAAGTTAAATAATGGCAGTGAAGAAGCCATATACAAACAGATTGGTGATATTTGCATCAGCATGAAAGCGGAAGATTATCTGCAATTGCCGGAACGGATTAACCGAAGTGTGGAAGTACATCTGCCGGAGAAGCTGATGGACCAGTATCTTGAATTCGAGAAAGACCAAGTATTGGCTTTGGAGAATGAGGATGGGGATATTTCAGCCGTAAATGCGGCGGCGCTATCTAACAAGCTACTGCAATTTGCAAACGGTGCCATCTATGATTCAGATCGCAACGTACATGATATACATTCCGAGAAACTGGAAGCGTTGGAGGAGATTGTAGAAGCAGCTAACGGACAGCCGGTTCTCGTATTTTTTTCTTTCCGTCACGATGTTTTCCGCATTTTGCAAAAGCTGAAAGTCTATCATCCGAAAGAAATCGGAGGTCCGGAAGACATCAAGGCGTGGAATGACGGAAAGCTCCCCGTATTGCTGGCGCATCCTGCCGGAGCTGGCCATGGACTAAACCTACAGGCTGGAGGACATATAGTTGTCTGGTACGGGCTTCCCTGGAGTTCTGAACTTTATCAGCAAGCCAATGCTAGATTGTACCGGCAGGGGCAGGATAAGCCTGTCATCATACACCACTTAATAGCTGGAGGAACCATGGATGAAGACGTCATGAAGGCACTCAGTAACAAGATAGATAAACAAGAAGCTCTCATGCAAGCAGTAAAAGCGAAAATACAGAAATGGAGAAAATGATATGGGCTATAAAAAACGAATTTCAATCCGGTTAGACGAACGTACTGCCATGCTTTTAAATGAACTATCGGAGATTACGCAAACCAGTACTTCAATTATCATCCGGGGAATGGTGTACCGTAGCATTGAAGAGCTACTTGACAAATCCGGGAATTGGAGGTTACAGTATGAGAAAAATAAAAGCGGGAAAAGTAAACCCTAGGGTGATTGCTGCGATAGCACGCAATTATGACCGTTTGAAAGAGTTATGCGGTTCCCGCAGCCATGGTTTATTTTGTTCCCAGAGCCATGAAGATATCTTCCAAGACACCGTTTTATTCGTTTCCCAAGATAAAAAGGCTTCCACCTTATCGACAGATAAAGAACTGCTGGATTATTTTTGCTACCGTTACAGGATGATAGAATACCAAATAATCAACGATAACAAACAACTTAAAGAAATGCCTTATGCCGACTATTTACAAACCCCGGAAATCTCCCCAGAAGGATAAGAATAACTTCTATGATATTGAACGTCGGAAAATCTATAATTCCGACCGTTGGCGTCGTGTGCGTGCATGGAAAATCTCGTGTAATCCACTGTGTGAATTATGCCTGCAAAAGAATAAGGTTATTCCAGCCGAAGACATTCATCACATTATTTCTTTTATGAGCACGGAGGATTTAACAGAGCGCCTTTTTTTAGCATACGATTTTGATAATTTGTTGAGCCTTTGCAAACAGTGCCATCAAAAGATACACAATGAACATATAGAATCTCACCCGTAATTTATAGTGGAAGACTTTGGTATGTATGTGAATTAAATGTAAGCGATAACAAAATTGTTATTAATTTATTTGTGTAATAACAATATTGTTATTACATTTGTAATGTCAAAAAACAAAAGCAACATGAGTGAAAAACCAATTAGTAAGAAGCGCAAGAAGTTAGAAAAGGAATTGCTTTTTTATCTGCGTTATTACAAAGAATTAAAGAACAGAGGTCATTTCCAGCAGGAGCTCGATTATCAAATAGAGCAATTAATGACCAAGTTGAAAGAAATGGATTAGTAAACTGCCTCCCTGTCTATCAAGGGAGGCTTAAAACAAACAATAATGAAAACGGATATAGAAAAATTAAAGGAACGTTTCGTCAATGCCAGCAATGAGGCTGAGATTGGTGAAATAGATAAGGAGATGAAGGCTCTTGCAGATAAAGACATAGACCAATTTGCAGAGAGTATGCTAGAATGTATAAAGGATACCAACAGAGAAGCTGATGAGTTATTATTAAAGGAGAAACTGGAATCAGTCCTCCCTTTCATCTCCGTATCAGCTCTTGTTAAGACGTATTTTAAGAGGTCTCCGCAATGGTTCTATCAGCGGCTGAACGGTAGCGTGGTGAATGGAAAGCCAGTACGGTTTAATGAAAAGGAACTAAAGACTTTAGCTAATGCGTTAACTGACATAGGGAAGAAGATAAGTCAAGCTGCTGCTTTTGTTTTTTGACAATTACTAAGTGATAGCTTGTTGCCCTGCCTGCAAAGGTGGGGCTTTTTTGTATCCTGCCACGTGGGGGTATGGGGTTAAATTTTGAGGGAATGGGCTTCTGAAACCTCGCCCCAGACGGCTTCACGCGCACGGCACTTTTTGAAATTTTGAATTTGTTAAAACGTTAACAGTTTGATGTCTGACATTTGGGTGGTTATAAAGAAAACTCAAATGTATGGTGAAATTCAATATGCCGGCAAATTTGTCGGAGGAAACTCAAAAGTTTATGAAAGATGTGGTGAAGGAACTGAATGCTCGTAAGGCAATCCAGAATATAGACCTTGGCGCACTTCGTATGTTGGCTATTAGCTATGAGATGTACTTGCAGGCTACGGAGATATTACTGGAAGAGGGACCTGTTATTTTGATTAAATATGAGAAAGCTGCCAATCCCGCCCAGAATGTTGCTACTAAGAACTATGCCCAGGTAATGAAGATAATGACTGAATACGGGTTAACGATTAAAAGCCGGGGCAATATAAAGATTATGAAAGCCGATGGAAAAGAAGATTCCCCACTGGAGCAATTTCTGAAAAAAGGTGCACGGGAAAAGCGATGAAAGGATATTATCAATATGCTGCGGATGTTAGGGACGGTAAGGTTCTGGTCGGTGAGTTCATCCGGCAGGCTGTAGAAAGGTTCTATTCCTTTTTTGAGCGGGATGACGTGGAGTTCCGTGAGGACAAGGCTGATTATGCTATTGAGTTTATCGCTTTGTTACGACATTATACGGGTCGTCATGCAGGGAAACCTTTTACTCTTTTGCCGTGGCAGGAGTTTGCCGTTGCCAGTATATATGGCTTCTATAAAAGGGATGAAGACGGCACATGGTGCAGGCTTGTGTCTTCGGTTTACATAGAAATGGCCCGCAAGAATGGAAAATCGGCTTTTGCAGCTGCTCTTTGTCTATATCACCTCATAGCGGATGGAGAATCGGCTGCTGAGGTATATCTTGCAGCGAACTCGAAAGAACAAGCCAAGGTCAGTTTTAAAATGTGCCGTAACTTTGTTTCCGGACTTGACCCGAAGCATAAATATCTGGAATCTTTCCGGGACCAGATAAATTTTGATAAGACGTTGTCTTTTCTGAAAGTATTGGCTGCGGACTCTAGCAAACTGGATGGTCCGAATCCTTCTATGTTTCTATTGGATGAATACCATGCAGCAAAGAACTCCGGACTGAAAGACGTCCTTCAATCCGGACAAGGCATGCGGGATGACCCCATGTCAATCATCATCACGACAGCCGGTTTTGATAAACTGGGTCCGTGTTATCAATTCAGGGAGATGTGTACTGAGATATTGAAAGGGTTGAAAGAGGATGATACTATTTTTGCCCTTATTTATTCGTTAGATGAAGGAGATGACTGGAAGGATGAAAGAATGTGGGTTAAGAGTAATCCTAATTTGGGAGTTACGGTGAAACCGAAATATTTGCGGGAACAGGTTCGTAAAGCTATGAATTCTCCCTCGGAAGAGGTTGGAATCAAAACAAAAAATATCAATATATGG
Organism: Bacteroides ovatus; assembly: GCA_030844565.1. Taxonomy (GTDB): domain Bacteria; phylum Bacteroidota; class Bacteroidia; order Bacteroidales; family Bacteroidaceae; genus Bacteroides; species Bacteroides ovatus_A. Next base: position 11,049 of record JAUUNK010000117.1, on the reverse strand, counting down.
TGTGATGCTGAAACGGTATGGGTCCCGGATCACTACATTCTCAATGCTTCGGCCAATCTTGATTTTGAGCAATTCCGTGGTATGGATTGTTATGGCGGTATTGACTTATCAAGTACGAGTGACTTGACATGCGCAGATTTTATGTTTCCCGCTGGGGATAAGTATTATTTCAAGACTCTCTATTATCTTCCTGAAGCAGCTTTGCAGGAAAAACGTTTCAAGGATTTGTATGGTGAATGGCGAAGACAGGGGCTTTTAACCATTACTCCTGGCAATGTGACGGATTATGATTACATTCTTAATGACATTATGCGTATACGGGATGTTGTGTTCATCCAGAAAATTGCTTATGATGCTTGGAATGCCACACAGTTCATTATCAATGCTACAGAGCAGGGATTACCGATGGAGCCCTTTTCACAAACACTGGGGAATTTCAATCGCCCGACAAAAGAAATGGAACGTTTGCTGTTATCAGGAAAAGCAGTAATTGATAATAATGTAATCAATCGCCATTGTTTCCGTAATGTAGTGATAACCAGGGATAGAAACGGTAACATAAAACCGTCAAAGCAGTTTGAGGAGAAGAAGATTGACGGTGTCATAGCCAAGCTAGAAGCGCTGGGAATCTACCTTGCTTCGCCACGTTATGGAGAATTTTATTGATTTGTCCGACACTTTTTCGGTTATATGGAAAAGTTAATATGAAACTACTTGGATTTGAAGTAAGACGCGCCAGCAAGCGTGAAATATCCGATGTGACTTCGTGGCATTCTAGTGCAGTTCCGCTTTTACGCAGCCGGAGCAAACCGATGCTGTTATCTACGGTTTATCGTTGTGTGGACCTGATTTCCGATAGTATCGCCGTCCTTCCGTTAAAGACATACCAGTTAGATAAGGAGGGCTTTAAGTCGGAATGCAAAACGCACCCGGCATATTATATGCTGAATACGGAACCCAATGAGCACATGACCCGTTTTGTGTTCTTTAAAACTCTCATGGCTTCGGTTCTGCTTGATGGCAACGGGTATGCGTATATTGAAAGGGATCACCTCTTAAGACCGATCCAATTGGTCTATATTCCCTCTTCACAGGTTTCAATAGAATGGGTTATAGATAAAAACGGTATCCGAAGAAAGCGGTATCGTGTTACCGGATTTAGAGAACTGGTAGAACCTCATGATATGATTCATGTTCTTAACTTTTCGTACGATGGAATCATCGGGGTATCCACACTCACCCATGCCCGCCAATCCTTAAATATATCCACCTCAAGTGAAGAACATGCAGCAGGTTTCTTTAAGGGAGGTGGAAGCCTGTCCGGTATAATAAAACAAATCGCTGGTCCCAGGATGGATACTAAACAGAAGGACCAAATATACGAAAGATGGGAAAAAAGAATAAATCCTATTACTGGGACTCCAAATGGAGTGATGATAATAGATGCCAACTATGATTATCAGTCCATCTCCGTGTCTCCCAAAGATTCTCAATTGCTTGAATCCCGTCAATTTATGGTGGTAGATATATGCCGTTTCTTTTCTGTTTCGCCGGTTAAGGCTTTCGATCTTTCTAAATCAAGCTATTCTACTGTTGAGGCCACCCAATTGCAATATCTCACAGATACGGCCTTGGCTGTCATTACCAAAATCGAACTAGAAATTAATCGAAAGGTGTTCCTGCCTTCCGAACGGGGGAAAATCCTGGCCGAATTTGATACATCCGCTATTTTGCGGACCGATAAAAGTGCGCAGGCTGCTTATTGGAAAGACTTGGCTAGCGTAGGAGCAGCTACGCCGAATGAAATTCGTAGAGAAAATAACCTTTCGCGGATAGAAAATGGGGATAAAGCTTTTGTGCAAGTAAATGTGCAGACGTTGGACAATGCCGTTAAAGAAAAAGTGGAAAATTCTCCAAATAATCCGGAATTGTCCGACAAAAATTTGGTTAGTACGTAAAACGGGAATCTATGGATGAAAAAAAAGAAATCAGAAATACCGCCTATCAGGTTACAAATGAAGAAGAAAGCCGCGTAATTGAAGGGTACGCCCTGTTATTCGGCGTCTCTTCGGACGGGCTGTCTTTCGAGGAAGAGATTCAGCGGGGCGCTTTGGACGGAGTGCTTGCCAAAAGCGATGTATTTGCCCTATTGGACCACAATCAGAGCCGCGGAGTACTGGCACGCTGTAAATTCGGTAACGGCTCATTGGCGTTGACCGTTGACAGCAAGGGACTGAAATATCGTTTTGAGGCCCCTAAAACGGCTTTAGGTGATGAATTGTTAGAGAATATCCGCCGTGGGGAGATAGAACAGAGTTCTTTCTGCTTTAGCGTGGAGGGAGAAAAATGGGAAAAGAAATCGGATGGCAACTGGAAACGCACTATCGAAAAAATCTCTGAGTTGTATGATGTTTCCCCCGTTTACAATGCTGCCTACAGCAAAACCAGTGTTTATACCAGGGGAAAGGAACAGGCGGAAGAAGAACTCCGTAAACGGGAAGGACAGATACCGGAAGAATATTACAGTAACGTTGAAAAAGCATTAAACATTTAATTTATGGCAAAAGAAAAAAGTATCACAGAGTTGAAGGACGAGAAGAAGCAGCTTTCTACCCGTTCAAAAGAAATTATTGCGGCAGCCAAGGGCGAAAAGCGCCAATTTACTGCCGAGGAAAGTGAAGAGTTGGGAGCGGCGCAGACGCGGATGGCTGAAATCAATCTGGAAATTGAAGAACGCGAAGCGCTGAACTGCGGGCGGGGAAAACGTCATCAACCGGATAGGGGCAATAAATTCTCCTTCCGCCGTGCATTGGCTAATTATGTATCCGGCCAGGAGCAAAATGTTGTCGATGCCGCGGTGATCGAGGAAACAACCGGTTTCCATAACGGATGCGGTGTACAGCGTGCCTCCAAAACATCCCTTGTCCTGCCGTTGGAGACCCGTGCGACATTTACGGCGGACGTAGAATCCGCTACGGGGGTTGTTATCGATGAGGAACAACAGGAAATGTTGCTTCCGCTACAATCTTCTCTTGTTCTGGCACAAGCGGGAGCGCGGTTCATGACTGGGTTACAAGGGGATATTTACTGGCCCAAGTATAGCGGAACCAACGTATTTTGGGAAGGTGAAAACGATCAGGCAAAAGACGGTGCCGGCAAATTCTCCAAAGGTGAGGTCTACAAGCCGAAACGTCTGACCGCCTATGTAGACATTTCCGAACAGTTGTTGATTCAGGAAAACACTTCCGTTGAAGCAATTATTCGCCAGACCTTGGCTACCGCCATTGCGCAAAAAGTGGAACAGACGGCATTTGGCACCCACGCGCATGACGACAACAAACCTGACGGACTGTTCCAGACAGTTCCGACTATCAGCGGCGCAATGGATTGGGCTAAAGTGGTAGAACTGGAAACTAACGCGGACCTCCAAAATGCTTTGTATGGTAATTTGGCGTATGTGATGCACCCGGCGTTGGTGGGGAAAGCTAAAACGAAGGTAAAAGACTCTTCCGGAGCCGGAGGATTCATTTTCGGAGAAAATGGTACAGGCTTACTCAACGGATACCGCTCGTTGCGTACCAATAACCTGCCCAAGGAACTGCAGGCCGGCAAGGATGAATACGGTATTATCTTTGGTAACTGGAACGATTATTTCATTGGCCAGTGGGGCGCATTGGAAATCAAGGTAGATCCTTATTCCCGTATGCTGGAGGGAGTCGTACGTCTGGTTGTTAATTCTTATTGGAACATGGGCATGATCCGTTCTGAATCATTCTCTATCGCATCAATGAAGTAAGGTTATGGGAAAGTACGTACAGTTGGAGTTGGCCAAACGGCATCTGAATGTAGAATCCTCCTTTACGGAGGATGATTCCTATATTGAATGCCTAATAGAGGTGGGTGAGGAAGACATCGCTAAAGAATTATGCGTATCTGTTGACGAGCTGGAAACCATAGACGGCGGTACTAAGATTCCCGCGCCTCTCCGGCACGCTATCCTTCTGACGATCGGCACCTATTACAATAATAGGGAGAATATTTCCACCGCTAACCTCAGAGAAATTCCACGCGGGGCAAAGTATTTGACAGACCTTTATAGGGATTATTCGAAATGAGAGCCGGGATATTACGTGAATTGCTTGTGTTCAAATCTCCGGTAGAGACCCAAGGTCCTACTGGGGCCGTTAAGAGGGAGTACAAGGAAACATTCCGGTGTCGGGCTTGCCGAAAGAAAATGTCCCTGATTGCAGATAGGGACGGGGTTAGTGCCATGGAGCAGTTCATTGGCCATACTCTTGTTTTTCAAGTACGCCATTATCCGGTTATCCAGGAGAACCAGCACGTACTTTATAATGGTAACGAATACCTTCTCAAGATGATTAATCCGCAACTAGGTGATAATACCCTGTTGCTAACCCTTGAAAAGATTGACACATGATCGAGATTAAACAGATAGACCGGGAAAACATTCAATACCTTGTTGCCCAATTAGAGGATTTTGAAAAGGATAAGGCTATTAGGAGTGGTCTTAGGAGTGCGATAAATGTATTCAAGGTTAAAGGGCAGGCTAACTTGCGTTTCCGGCTTCTTTATCACGGGAAGCAAACCAACCATTTGAGGAACTCTTTTACAAACAGGGTAAAGCGGAATAAATTAGGAGCCCTTTCCGGTTTTGACCGCCCGGGTGGTAATCATTCCCATCTGGTTGATTTGGGAACCAGGATAAGAAAAACCACAGGCGGAGCAAACCGGGGTGTTATGCCGGCTAACCATTTTTGGACAGACGCGCGCATTAGTGAGGAAGGAAAAGCAATGAGTGTTCTCTACCAAAGTGTACAGAAAGCCGTTCAACGTATTAATAACAGAAGTTGACAATGAATAAATTAGCGATTACTACGGAAGTGAGGGCTATCCTGTTGGCGGATGAAGAAATTACTTCTCTGATTGGCGAGAAGGTATTTCCTATTGTCGCTCCCAATGGAACGGAAGGGGATTTTATTATCTATCAGCGCGACGGTTACAAACAGGAATATACTAAGATGGGAGTAGCGCGCCAGGTTCCTACCGTATTCATAAATGCTGTAAGCGATGATTATGAACGTAGTTTGGAGCTGGCGTCCCTTATATATGAGACTTTATCGGGGAGTTTTTCTAATCCCGATATGACTATCCAGCTTGAAGATTCTACGGAAGACTATTCCGATGGAAAATACTTTCAGGTGCTTCAATTTTCAGTAGAATAATATGTAAACTAAAATCTTAAATAATATGGCAGCAGATAAAAAATTAGACTCAAGCGAAAACATCTATAGAGGTGAACTTATGGTGTTTGTGGGGGAAGACCCGATAGCATTTGCCAAGAATGCTACTTTAGAAATTACTACGGAAGAGATTGACATATCTAACAAAATGATGGGCGACTGGGCGGGTTCTCTTCCTGGAAAGAAGAGTTTCACCATCTCCAGTGAATCCCTGCTGACACGCAAAGAAGGTGCTATGAGCTATGACGCGCTCTTAAAGAAACAGATTGCCGGCGAATTGCTGGATTTCTATTTCGGTTGTGCCAAAGCCGAGGACCGGGATAATTTTGGCGGGACCTTCACCAAGGATACTTCCCAGGTGAACTATACAGGCAAGGCGATGATTACCTCCCTGTCTATATCTTCGGAAGCAGGGCAGATAGCATCTTGTAGTTCCAACCTTAAAGGTGTTGGCGGTCTTGATCTGGTTGAACCCGCACAACCGGCACAAGAGTAAATGGGCGGGTTTTCAGGTTAACAAGCGAAGGCGGTCAAGTGATGGTCGCCTTCTTTTAATATAAATACTTCCGTAGCATGCATATCAGATTAACTATAAAATCTATTATCCGGTGGGAGCAACTTCGGGGTAAGTCTTTCTACTTGATGGATTACACCAATGCTGAGGATTTTGAATCCTTACTCTATACTACTTCCATGAGTGCCAGGGGGGAGAAGACATATACGTTCGCTGTGTTCCGGCAAACCTTATCCAACGAAAAGGTTGCGCGTGAAATGGTAACTATGCTACAACAGGAGATAGCAGTTTTAAACCAGTTCCGGAAGAAGCTGGAAGAGAATCCCCCTGAGAATTCGGATTCCACTCCCGGGTACATTAGTGAATTTGTGTCGATGCTCGTCATGTCCGGTCTGGACGCCCACTATGCTTTGGAGGAAATGGAATTATGTGACCTTGTTATGTACATAGAGGCGTATGAACGGCAGAGAAAGGAGCAAATGGAAGGCGACCGCCTTTGGACCTACCTAAGTATTATACCCCACGTAGGGACAAAGAGAATACCTATCCCCCGTGATTTATATATATTCCCCTGGGAGTATGAAGAAACCAAAAAGGAGGCTCAGCGGGCAATAAAAGAAGATATGGATGATTTTGAGGCATTCATGAAAACAAAAAAAAGTGATTATTATGGCAGGTAGATTAAGTTTTAGTATAGCAATAAACCTTTTGACGGATCAGTTCAAAAGAGGAGTTAACCAGGTAAAATCCCTGTTTGACAAAATAAAGAGTCAAGTGCTTGGTTTTGCTGCGGTATTGGGTATCGGTGGAATAGGACTTAAAAATTACATCAGTACCGCTGCTGAATTTGAGGCATCTATTAGTAAGTTATCTGCTGTTTTGGGTACTACCCCGGAAAAAATTAGTGATTTGACAGATAACGCTAAGAAACTGGGGGAAACGACAAAATACACGGCAGCAGAAGCCTCTCACCTACAAATAGAATTGGCAAAACTGGGATTTACGAGGAACGAGATACTGCAAGCGACAGAATCGGTTCTTAAATTGGCCCAAGCGACTGGGGTAGAGCTGGCGGAAGCAGCAGCGCTTGCAGGTGCTTCCCTCAGGATGTTCGGAGCGGAAGCATCCGAATCCAAGAGATATGCATCTGCGATGTCAATAGCTACGACTAACAGTGCTTTATCATTTAATTATCTTGCCGCATCTTTACCTATTGTCGGACCGGTCGCAAAGGCATTCAACTTCCAGATAGAGGACACCTTGGCTTTATTGGGAAAGCTTGCGGATTCCGGTTTTGACGCTTCTTCGGCAGCTACTGCCACTCGGAATATTTTACTAAATCTGGCAGACAGCGGTGGCGCCTTGGCCAAGACTTTAGGCGGTCCCGTAAAAACGTTGCCGCAGCTAGTTTCGGGATTGCAGAAATTAAGGGATAAAGGCGTTGACCTGAATGCTACACTCCAACTGACAGACAAAAGAAGTGTGGCGGCGTTTAACGCATTTTTGGAATCAGCCAATAAAATCACCTCGCTAAGGGAAGCTATCACGGGTGTTGAGGGAGACCTTGATCGAATGGCCGTTACAATGGGAGATAATGTGAAAGGTGCAATGGCGGGGCTTTCATCCGCATGGGAGTCGCTAATGATTAAGTTTTCGGAAACAACCAATTCCCCCCTAAAGAACCTCATAAAGGGGATTACCAGCGTATTACGTGATATAAAATCAGGCTTTTCCGGACTGGTGGCCTTCGTCACCACCCTTGTCGTCGGGAAATTGTTGCAGTCTATCATTGGCTATTTCGGGAAATACTGGAATTTCATCAATACTACGGTCAACAAGGCGAAAGTAGCGGAGGAGCAAAAGTTGCTTGCAGCCAAGAACAGGGCAGAAGCCGAAATATCTTACATGAAAACGGTGAATGATTATCAGAAGTTTTCAAATGGTGTACGTAAAGTCAGTGAGGCGGATGTTAGAAAAGCGGAAAAGGCCCTTAATGCGGCATCGCTAGCGGAAAAAAAAGCGATCGATGCCGCTAAGGTTGCTTCGGAAAGAGCTACAGCATTGCAGACTACGAGTGTATGGGGTAAAACAGTAAAAACAATAAAGCTGGCATTTGCAGGTATTGCCACCACATTAAAGGGACTTTGGGTGGCGGCATGGCCCATGGCGCTAATAACGGGTGTAGGGCTTGTTATAGGGAAGTTGGTCAATATGCGTAAAGAGGCCAATCGAATAAAAAATATATTCTCCGAATATAAAAAAGAAGTAGATTCACTCGGTAATACAGAAGAAGTCATTATACTTGGACAACAACTCAAGATAATGAATGATAAAGCGCAAAGCCAGAAAAATATTAATAATGCCCAAGCCAAATTACAGAGAATGTTGGGTGTGGAGAAAAAATCTCAAGAGGAACTGGTTGGCTTGGTAGCCAAACGAGTGAAGTTGCTTAAAGAAACGGCACGAGCTGATTTTCATGCAAGAAAAATAGTAGAAAGCGAAGAGGCATTAAAGAGTATTGGTGATAGAACCTATAATGGCAAACCTATAAGAGAAATGGCCCCGGCATGGGCAGGTGCGCGGGGAGACCGAAAAAAAGAAGATGCCTTTAAACAAAAATACGGCATCACAAGCGGTATCGATGATGTTAAATTCGTTTTTAGTGGTTTTAAGCATGATCTAAACTCCTTCATTGAATTGTCTAAAGTATTGAAACATTCTAAAACTGAATTAGAAAAATCAACGTTAACAGTAAATCAAGAAGTTATAACTGGCAGGGGCAAAGGTGTAACCGTGCCTGATAAAGAAAAAACTCCCCTTCAAAAACAGCAGGAATCCTACAATAAGCAATTTGGGGAGCTTGGAGCGGAGTTGGAAATAGGCAAAATCTCCCAGGCTGAATACAATAAGGCATTAGGCGAGTTAAATATTAAAATGTATGCCCAGGCGAAAGGCACCAATGATAAAGAGGTGCTGGAAAGCGAATATTTCCAGATACGGAAGGCTGCTGCCGAAAAAGCTATAAAAGAGCAGGACAAAAATGCCGCTCTCGTTGAATTTGAGAAAGTCCAGAAAGGCTATAACGATAAAGTGAAAGAGGTCCAAGCTGAATATTCTAAGAATCTTATTTCTGAAAAGGAACTGAATACAAATATTGCATCCTTTTCTATAGAAGCTGCAAAATCTGCTGCAGGCATTAAAGGAATAGGGGATGAAGCGGACGTCTTTATTGCTACCATGCAGATGAATGCAAAGCTCTTGACTGCTCCTGTCAAAATCAAGCCTCGTGATACGACCTTCGATTATAAAAAATCAAAGGTGGATATAGTCTCGGAAAATCTTGAAAAAGCAAAAGAACTGGCAGAAAAATATAAAGAGGAAGCCCGTAGCATGGGACAATTGCTTGAGGATGAAGTGGCGGATGCCATGGCGCATGTTCCTACGCTGGAAAAAGCCCTTGAGTTAGCCCAAGTGAGGGAAGATATTAAGAATTTGAATAAAGAACTTGAGGAAACTCTATATTCGGGTGTTAAGGACATTGCTTCGGGTGCGGATCGCATAGTCAGTGCCTTTGCCAATTTGAAAGATGTGATGAATGATGTGGATTCCAGCGAATGGGAGAAGATTCTGGCAATATGGAATGCTATGGTCAATCTGGTAGATGAGACTATGTCTATTATAAAAACAGTTGAACACATAGCCGCCATATCCGAGAAGTTGTCCGGTGCTAAGAAATCCCAGGAGTCCCTTGAAAAGGCTACGGCGGAGACAGCCGCCACTTCTGTGGCCCAGACGGCTGCCATGGAAGTAGCAACGCAAATGGAGATGCAGGCTAGCCAGAAGAAGACGGAGGCGGCAACAACAGAAATGGCAGCTAAGAGTACCGCAGCTTATGCCGGTATCCCTTTTGTAGGACTGGGGCTTGCCAGCGCACAGATAGCAGCAATGACAGCTCTTATAGAGAGTGCTTCCACTATGGTTCCAAAGTATGCCACCGGAGGTATCTATATGGGTGGTACTACTTCCGGTGATAAAGGGCTAGCCAGGCTGAATAAAGGTGAAATGATATTGAATATGACCCAGCAGTCTCATTTGTTTGAGGCTATCAATGCCGGGAACTTGGGAGGAGATAATCATATAACTATTGGTTTTGACAAGTTCCGGGTTGACGGTAAATATCTGGAATTTGCCATCAACAATTCACGTAAAAAACAAGGGAAGAAACCATTATGAGCTATGGATTGATATACACCATTCCTTTCGCAAACCTAAAGAATGAGGCTTGCGTGGTTGAGATAGAAAAAGAAGAATATACCGGAGCAGTCACGGAGTTGAAGGCTTCGGGTTCTCCTTTTAGTGTTGATATTGATGATGAAGAGTTCTTGTACACGCCCACCCGGTTCAGTACTGCTACTATCCGTGTAGTGGGGAATGATTATCTTCAACAGCTTTTCTCAACAGCCTACCAGCAATATCGGGTGACCTTTAAAAAGAATAATGTTGTCACCTGGTGCGGTTTTATCAAGCCGGAAATATATACCCAGGACTACAGCTCTGTGAGGTTCGAGCTTGAACTGGAATGTATGAGTGCTATGTCCACCCTCGAACATATCGACTACAAGCAAGAAGGAGAAACCCGTGTATTTGTTTCTTTCTGGGACTTGCTAAAGAAATGCATTACCTCTTCAAATGCTCTCTACGATGCGGTATATTTCCCTCATGTGTATGCTGGTTCTTCTTCCGATTATGAAGCCGGAACGAATGTCCTTCAAAGCATGACCCTCAGCGAACAAGATTTCTTTGATGAAGATGACAAACCTATGACTTTGAAAGAAGTATTGGAAGAGGTCTGTAAGTTCTTGAATTGGACATGCGTAGATTGGCGGGGCAGTCTTTATTTTGTAGATATGGACCATGTCGAAGAATATTATAGGTATACTCCAGATTTAGAGGAACGGACGGGGATAATCTCTCCCTCTTTATTGAATATATCGGATATTGGGTACGCTGGTTCTGACCATTCATTGGATATTCTTCCCGGATATAATAAGGTTACTGTGAAGTGTAGCAATTATTGTGTTGGGCAAATATTTCCAGATGAAGATTTCAATAAGTTAAAAAGGTTTGGTGTAGATTATTCTTTAAATAAAAGTAATCATGTTACTTTAAAAATATTTTATCTGCCAGAAGTTTACAAATTACATCGTTATAAAAAGAATAATGATGTCCCTCTTGCGGATGAAGAGTTGGACTCTTACAAAGATCGCCCTAATG
>JAUUNK010000116.1 GCA_030844565.1 Bacteroides ovatus | reverse complement strand
CGATAAATAATCTACAAGTTAATTACACAAAATCTAATTACATGAAAAGAAAAAGCAAAATTCGAGTAGGATGGCTTCGTTTCTTTGTAGGGTCGTTTATTTTTGTTGTATCTGGTGCACTGTCGGCAACTGCACAGAACGGTATCAGAATAAAGGGCAAAGTAGTCGATAATACACAAACGGAAGTCATTGGTGCAAATGTGCTGGTCAAAGGCACTACGATGGGAGTTATCACAGATGTTAATGGTGAATATACAATTGTAGTACCTGGGGAGAAATCTGTATTGGTATTCTCCTATATAGGTTATCAAAAACAGGAAATCACCGTAGGCAAGAACCGGATTGTCAATGTCACCTTAAGAGATGATTCCCAATCATTGGATGAAGTGGTGGTAGTTGCTTATGGTACGCAAACCAAAGCAACCTTGACAGGGGCTCTATCCTCTATTGATACAAAAGAATTGACTAAAGCTCCGGTGGCTAGTATCACGAATGTGCTGGCGGGAGCTCTACCAGGTGTATCCACTGTGCAGACGAGCGGTCAGCCGGGTGCAGATGCCGCTACTATTTATGTGCGTGGCAGCGGTTCGCTTTCGAGCGGCGCTTCTTCTCCGCTTGTATTGGTAGATGGTGTGGAGCGCGACTTCTCACAGATCGACCCGAATGAAATAGAGAATCTCTCGATTCTGAAAGATGCTTCTGCTACGGCTGTATTCGGAGTGCGCGGTGCCAATGGTGTGGTTCTTGTCACTACCCGCCGAGGCAAGTCGGGCAAACCTTCTATTAGCATAAACTCCATTACCGGTGTGCAGCAACCGTTGTCTTATGCACAGCAAACCGGAAGTTATGAATTTGCCCGTTATTGGAATCTGAAGCAACAGAATGACCGGGTGACTGATAAGGCTATGTATTTCACGCGTGAAGCTATAGAGGCTTACCGCACAGGTTCAGACCCTATCATGCGGCCTAATATAAAATGGGGGGACTATATGTATAACGACTTTTTCATCCAGTCGAAAAATAATATAAATATTTCGGGTGGTAATGAAGCGGTGAAGTATTTTGTTTCTTTAAGCTACCTTTACCAGAACGGTATCCTGAAACAGTTTGATGCGATTCCTTATGATAATAACTTTAAGTACAATCGTTATAACTATCGTGCCAATCTGGATTTCAAGCTGACAAAGACTACCGCCATGAAACTCAATATAGGCGGTAACGTAGGGCAGAAGCAACAGCCGAGAGCTGCCGAGAACAATCCATGGGTATATACTCAGATATGGGCACTTCCTTTCTCCGGACCGGGAGTTGTCGATGGAGTGCGCACTTTGATACCGGGAGCATTCACCCCGGTGGGAGTGAACCGCGATGGACTGAGCATCTATTGGGGGCGTGGATACAATCAGGAATACACCACCACTTTGAATACAGATATAGACATCACCCAGAAACTGGATATACTCACCAAGGGACTTTCCGTTTCTGTAAAAGCATCTTATGATAATATGTTCAAGCTGAACAAATATCGTAGCGGGGGCGCGGTGGAATCGCGGATCGCTTATTATAAGTCGTTTATGGAAGACACCACCAAGCCGCAGACAGACCTGGATTATGATAAGACCATTGTCTATGTGCCTGACGGAAGTGTCACTCCACTCAACTATGCTGAGGACTATGCCCGAGACCGTAACTGGTATATCGAAGGCAGAATCAATTATGACCGTACCTTTAACAAGATACATAAAGTCACCGCCCTATTCCTCTACAACCAATCGCGCAACTACTATCCCAAGAATCCGGGCGGCGGAGATGCTTCTTACCAATATATGCCTCGTGGATATGTAGGTTTTGTAGGACGTGTCACGTATGGATATAAATCCAAATACCTGGCGGATATTAACGCCGGATATAACGGTTCGGAGAATTTCGCTCCGGGGAAGAAGCGGTATGGATTGTTCCCGTCAGTATCCGTTGGTTGGGTGATGTCCGAGGAAAAGTTCATGAAGAAGCAATCCCTCATTGACTACCTGAAATGGAGAGTATCGTGGGGACGGGTAGGTAGCGATACCGGTACGACTACCCGTTTCATGTATATGCCGGGTGTATGGACTCAGGGTGGCACTTATAGCTTCGGAGTATCCAATCCCACGGGAAGTCCTTTATTCCGGTTGGGAACACCGGGAAATACAGAAGTTAGCTGGGAAACCGCTGATAAGCAGAACTACGGTGTCGACCTGAAGATGCTGAAAAACAAACTCTCTTTTAGTTTCGATTACTTCACGGAGAAACGTACCGGCATCCTTATCTCACCCAAATCGGCTCCGGCTATTATTGCAACCGGGCTGCCCAACCAAAATATAGGGAAAGTGGATAATCATGGATATGAAATCTCGTTGGGGTGGAATCAAACCTTGCAGAGTGGGTTCCGCTACTATGCTAACGCCAATATGTCCTTTGCCCGTAACAAAATTGTGTATATGGACGAGATTCCTAATAAATATGGCTATATGAACCAGACCGGAGGACCTACAGAACGTCCGACAGATGTGTATAAGTTTGTCCGGTTGTATCAGTATAGCGACTTCATAAAAAATGAAGAAGGTGCATTAGTACTGAATCCTTCGCTTCCCCAGCCCAATGTCAACGTGTATCCGGGCGATGCTATGTATGCCGACCTCAATGGAGACAAAGTTGTAGATGGAGACGACCGGATGACTACCGGCTATTCGGCACGTCCGGAATACGTATTCGGGCTCAATAGCGGGTTCAATTACAAAGGTTTCCATTTCAGCATGCAATGGAGTGGTGCCGCACATGTAAGCAAGGTTCTCCAGATAGAATACCGTATCCCCTTTACCAATGCCGGTAAGCGCGGTCTTCTGGATTATTTCTATAAAGAAGGATGGACGGAAGAACATCAGATAGGAGCAAAATATCCCCGGGCAGCAGAAACTTCGGAAACGTGGAACTCCGAGAACTCTACCCTTTGGATTAAAAACGCTTCTTATCTCCGTCTGAAAACACTGTCTGTCGGATATACTTTCACCGACAAGCGTTTTCTTAAAGCCATCGGGGCCAAGAGTCTGGGGATTTCCTTAAATGGATACAACCTGCTCACCTTTACGCCTCTCGACATTCTGGACCCGGAAAGTGTGGGAAATAACAATGGTGCATATCCATTGGTTAAGGTTTATAGTGTAGGTGTCAATCTTAATTTCTAAATACTATACGATGATGAAAAATATAATAAAGCTATTTTCAATCTGCCTGGTGTGTGGCATGTGCTCTTGTTCGGACCTGACATTCGGAGATAAGTTTCTGGGAAGCCAACCGGAAAGTTCGGGTGCCGTGCTGGACTCCATGTTCAGTTCTAAGGTGAATGCAGATAAAGTGCTGACAAGTGCATACAGCTATCTGCCCTATGGGTTGGTTACAGGTCAAGCACCTTATAATAAATTGGGAGGCAATCTGTTGGAAGCCATCACCGATTTGCACCACAGTTATAGAAACACCTCCGTGGACGGACCCAACAAATTGTATTATAATGGATTGTTGAGTGCCAACAATGAGGCGTTCGCTATCTCCGAAGCATATCATTACGGTTCGGAAATACAGTATTATGCCATCCGTTATGCGTGGATTTATATTGAGAACGTAGAGAGAGTGCCCGACATGACGGAGAGCGAACGGAATGAGCGTGTAGCGGAAGCTAAAATGATTATTGCTCTGAGCTATGCCGAGATGTTGCGTTATATAGGAGGTGTATGCTGGATTGATCATTCGATAGAGCCGAATGAGAAAATGGAATACCCTCGCCTTACCTTTGCCGGGACGGTAGAGAAAATTGTCGGCCTCTTGGATGAGGCTATCCCTTACCTGAAATGGAAACAGGATGAGATTGACGACGGCCGTATGACTAAAGCCGGGGCTATGGGATTAAAACTCAGGGTTCTGCTGTTTGCTGCAAGTCCCACATTTAACTCGGATACAAAATGGCACAGCGAGGCGAATGAATATACATGTTATGGCAACTATAGCAAAAAGCGTTGGGAAGATGCCATGAAAGCCGGGCAAGAGTTCTTTGCGGAGCTGAGCACACAGCATGAATATGCTTTGACACAGCCCACCGAACCTACTGCGCAGGCACGCCGCCTTGCCTATCGTTCGGGATATTATGACAGGGGAGGAACAGAAGTGCTGATTTCTACCCGCCGGGGATATGATGCAAATACCCATGCGAATGTAACCAACGATAATCGTTTATATTCCGGTCCGACGCTGAACTATGTGAATATGTTCCCTTGGGCGGACGGAAAAGATTTCCCGGAAGACTTTGACTGGGAACATCCGTCCCAACAACCTTTCTTCCAGAACGGGGAGCCTACGCGTGACCCGCGTCTGTACGAAAATGTAGCTGTCCCCGGAGACCTTTATTTTAATGACACTCCGGCTCCCATATACGTTAATCATCAGACTTATCGTGCCGAGTGCACCGGGTTTCTAATGATGAAATTCGTTCTGCAATCTGCCAGCGACCGCCAAAATCGTCCTGTGCAGTGGCCTTATCTGCGTTTGCCGGAAGTGATGTTGAGCTATGCCGAGGCTATCAATGAAGTAGAGGGACCGGAGAATGCTCTTAGCTATGTCAATCAGGTGCGCAACCGTGTAGGCCTTCCGGATTTATCTGAAGATTTAAGTCAGGCGGATTTGCGGGAAGCTATCTTACGCGAGCGGGCATTGGAGTTCGGTTTCGAAGAAGTGCGCTGGTTCGACTTGATACGTTGGGGACGTAAAGATGATTTCCGGAAGAAGCTATACGGGCTCTACTCCAAGGGAGATAAAGTAAATAATCCCACTTCCTTCACTTTCTCCACTTACGAGTTGGCTACGCGTTACTGGGCGGATAACTGGGACAGCAAATGGTATCTGTCTCCTATTCCCCAAGCGGAAATAAACAAGGGGTATGGAATGACCCAGAATCCCGGATGGTAAATTCACATAATCACTTTAAGTTAAACGAATCTTATGAAGAAATATATAATCATAGCATTAATCGGTAGTTTCATTACTCCTGCTTTTGCTCAGGAGCAGGAGAAAGATAGCTTGCCGGACCTTGTGCAACTGGGTTATCAGATGGAAATGCCACAAAAGACAATTGCCGGTTCTGCCAGAAGTGTCGGTAGCGAAGTGCTCGACAAAGCACCGGAAATAGATGTATCAAAAGCACTGTACGGCAAGATAGCCGGACTGAATCTTTATCAGGGAAACGGCTCGAGAAACGTTCCTTCTTTGAGCATTCACGGAAAGACCCCTCTTGTCCTCATAGATGGTTTTCCACATAACCTGTCAGATATAAGTAATTCTGAAATCGAGTCTATTCAGGTATTGAAGGATGCCGTTGCCTCCGCTCTTTATGGGGTGAGAGGAGGAAATGGAGTGATACTTGTCACCACTAAGCGCGGTCATGATGCCAAGCTGAAGATTACAGCCAAATATCAGTATGGTATCAGTACACAATTCCGTAAGCCGGAATTTGCCGATGCTTATACATACGCCCGGAGCCTCAATTCGGCGTTGGCACTCGATGGGCTGGATGCACGTTACCAGGAAAATGAACTGGAAGCATTCAAAAACAATACGCATCCTTATGAGTATCCGAATGTGAATTGGTGGGACGAGGTATATAACAAGACATCCGATAACCATCGGCTGAACTTTACTTTCGATGGAGGTAGCAATCGCTTCCGATACTATTCCGTTATCGACTATATGCACGACAAGGCTTTCTTTAAAGAAAAGCAGCCCGATGGCCGTTATAGTACCAAACCTTCGGATGTCCGCCTGAATATCCGGGCGAACATCGACGTGGACCTTACCTATAGTACTTTCTTCCGACTGAACATCTTGGGAAAGTTGCAGGAGACGAACAATGCTTACTACATTGGCGCCAACAATACTAATTCGCTATCGTCGGTCATTTACAATACTCCTTCCGCTGCGTTCCCGGTGCGCTATGCAGACGGGACTTACGGCGGTAACAGTACCTACGGAGCTAATAACCCGGTGGCTCTGCAAGAGAGTACGGGTAACTTCCGCACAACTTTCGGAACATTGCTTGCCAATGCCACACTGAGGCAGGAACTGGATGCATTGTTGAAAGGACTTTCGGCAGAAGTCTCTGTGGCTTTCGACAATTCCGGGTCCATGTATGACACGGCTGCAAAAGAATATAAATATATGGACGCACGAGCTTCTTTGCTCCCGGACGGAACGCTGGTGACCGATCCTGTCATCTATGGAAAAGACTCCGAAACGCTCAATCACGGTGATTCCCGGTTTAAGTCGCTTTATATGCGTTCTAATATTCAGGGAAGGATAAATTATTTGTTGCAAAGCGGCGTACACGACCTGAACACTTCGCTTATTTACGATCAGCAGTCTTATACTGTCAACGGCAGAAACAACGGAGCTAAGAGACAATCCGCTTTAGTATATGCTACCTATATGTACAATGACCGCTATGTGGTGAATGGAGTTCTCAACTATTCCGGTACGGCATATTTGCCGGAGGGAGACCGTTTCCATCTTTATCCCGCCGTGTCTGCCGCATGGATTGCCTCCAATGAGAAATTCATGAAGAGCGTGGAACCCATTAACCTATTGAAACTTTATGCCTCTTACGGAACCTCGGGATGGGACGGCAACATGCAACACGAACTCTACCGCCAGTCTTACGGCAGCACCGGGGGCGGAACCTATTACTTCACTAACAATTCGAGTGCATTTAATGGATTGGCGGAAGGCGACCTGGCAGTAGAGAATCTCACTATCGAGAAATCGAAGAAGATTACCTACGGTATGGAACTGAATGCTTTTAAGAACAGGCTCTCTCTCTATCTGGAAGGATTTTATGAAAGAAGAAGCGATATGCTCATCAACGGTTCATCTTCAGTCTCCGGGGTTATCGGCATCGGAGTAAGCAAGCTGAACGCCGGTATACAAGATTATAAAGGATTCGATGCTTCTGTCACTTGGAACGACCGTATAGGCAAAGATTTCAGTTACAGCATCGGCGCTAATACTTCCTATATCCGTACCAAGATTATCAGAGACGGACAAGAATATCAACCGTATGATTATCTATACACGCGGGGCAATCCGGTAGGTCAGAAATACGGTCTGGAAGTTCTCGGCTTTTTCCGCGACCAGGAAGAAATAGACAATAGCCCTGTGCAGACCTTCTCTACCGTTCGCCCCGGTGACATCAAATATAAAGACCAGAACGGTGATAAGAAGATTGACGAGCAAGACGTAGTGAAGATGTTCCATTCCAATATCCCCAGATTATATTTCGGTATCAGCCTCAGGGCGGCCTACAAGAATTTTGAGGTATCGGCAGATTTCCAGGGAATGACCGGAGTGACTACCAGCCTTCTGAACTCACCGTTGTATCAACCTCTGGTGGATAATGGAAATATCTCAAAGACCTTCCTGGATAGGGAGACTACCTGGACACCGGAGAACGCAGGCAAAGCAACTATGCCACGCCTCACCACCCTTACCAATGCCAACAACTACCGGGCTAACTCTTTGTGGTATCGCGACGGCTCGTTCATCAAATTGAGAAATCTTTATCTCAGCTATACATTCTCCAGGAAGATGATTCGTTTTGCGGACATGAAGGTATATCTGCAAGGCAGCAACCTCTTCTCACTGGATAACATAGGTTTTGCAGACCCCGAGCAACTCGGAGCTGTATATCCGTCGACACGTTCTTATTGGATGGGAATTAAGTTCAACTTTTAATCTGTTAGATATATGAAAATAAGACATATTCTATTGCTATGTGGTTCAGTCGTTGCACTTTTCTCCTGCAACTATCTGGACTATGATGAAACCAACGGGTTGTATACCCGCGAAGACATCTACCGGTATTTCGACAAGACCAAACAAATGCTTACTCATGTCTACACCTACATGCCCCAGGACTTTGGGACTATTGGAGGGGCTATGAGAGATTGCGCCAGCGATGATGCCGAATATGCGGCAACGGGCGGCAGCGTGCAGAATATGACCAATGGCAACTGGTCGGCTATTAAAACCCCTGATGATAACTGGGGACTGTATGACGGCATTCGCGCTGCCAACGAATTTCTGCAATCGCTGAAGAACGTAGACCTTTCTCGCTACGAATACAATGTCAACTACGACAACTGGATGAAGCAATTGGCATACTTCCCTTATGAGGCACGGGTGCTCAGAGCGCATTATTTCTTTGAACTCGCCCGGAGATATGGAGATATTCCCATGCCTTTGACTACTCTTACGACCGAGGAAGCAAATTCCATTGCCAAAACGTCTTTTGAAGATGTAATCCGCTTCATTGTCGCCGAGTGTGAAGAGGCTGCGCAGAATCTGCCTTCCACTTATGTCGGTCAGCCCGGAAACGAAACGGGACGAATCACCCAAGGTTTCGCTATGGCAGTGAAGTCTAAAGCACTGCTATATGCGGCAAGCAAATTGCATAACCCGACGAAGAATGTGGATAAGTGGAAAGCTTCTGCCAAAGCGGCTTATGATATAATCCAACTGGGCTTGTACAGGCTCGACCCCAATGAGAAGACAAATAATGTGTCTTCGCCGGAAGTCGTTCTGTTCCGTATGAATGGCAACAATGCGTCATTCGAACGTAATAATTTCCCTATCCGGTTTACGGAAGGTACACGTTCTACTCCGGCTACTGCCACTTTCCCTTCACAGAATCTGGTAGATGCTTTCCACACTATCAACGATTATTCCGTTATCCTGACCGATAACGGGTGGAAGTGTGACGACCCGGCTTTCGACCCGCAAAATCCGTATGCCAACCGTGACCCGCGGTTCAAGCGTACCGTGCTTGCCAATGGTATGACGTTTAAGGGGACTGAAATCGCAGTATATAAAGATGGAAGCGATTATACATCCGTTTCGGAAGGCGGCTCGCCAACAGGGTATTTTCTGCGGAAATACATTCAGGAGAGCACTAACTTCGAACCGGACAAAGAAGTTGTAAACAAACACCACTGGATTATCTATCGTTATGCCGAGACGTTGCTGACTTATGCAGAATCAATGGTGATGGCATTCAATAGTCCACAATATACCGATACAGAGTTTCCTCAATCGGCGGAATGGGCATTGAATGAGGTGAGAACGAATGCCGGTATGCCAA
Source organism: Bacteroides ovatus (assembly GCA_030844565.1). Classification (GTDB taxonomy): domain Bacteria; phylum Bacteroidota; class Bacteroidia; order Bacteroidales; family Bacteroidaceae; genus Bacteroides; species Bacteroides ovatus_A. The sequence goes on along the minus strand of JAUUNK010000116.1, from coordinate 6,083 downwards.
CCGTTTCTGTCACCGACCCGGACGAATTCATGCGAATACTACAAAACGAATGGCGCGTGGAATTTGCTTTCGAGGACCATCGCTTCTGGGACGTGCGCAGATGGCAGATAGGAGAGGAAACTCAAAAAGCACTCTACGGCGTAAGCATTGAAAAGGAGGTCGACGGCACGTTGAATTTCCAACGGGTGCTTTACAAGGAAAGGGTATGGAACGATTGCATGTGTCTTTATCCGATTCCGCAAAGCGAATTATTTAAGAATGAGAACTTGAATCCCCAAAACACGGGATGGTAGTTGTAGGCTGCGTACGAAGTTACCAGTATTGAATAAACTTTGAAAAAGATGGATGTATGATACAACTTATTAAAAACATAATTAATTGGCGTACTGTAATGGGTACGCTAGCCCTCATCGGCGGTTCATTGACTATGCAATCCTGCAAAGATGACGAGCCGATGAAATGGGTGGATTTGCGCTATGAAGCAGACGATAGCTATACCGTATCGTCTTCCGGAGAAGAGACAATCACTATCAAGGTAAAATCGACTCTGCCTTGGGAAGTGTACAGTAAGCACACCGACTGGTGCAACATCACTCCTGCCCAGGGAGAGCCGGACACAAGCTATGAGGTTGACATTAACTATAACAAGAACACAAACTTGGACGACCGCACGGATACCATTACTATCAAAAGTGACTATTGGATTGGTAAGGAAGTGACTGTGATACAGAAAGGTATAGCTTATCTGACGTTGGAGAATGCCGACAATGTGGTTTTAGACAAGAAAGGAACTGCCTGCTCATTCAATGTCAAGTCCAATCAGGATTGGACGGCAGCAGTCACTAAAGGAGAAGAATGGCTCTCTATCCACTCGGGAGAAAGCGGTACGCTCGATGGAATAGTAACCCTGCAAGCTATGGAGAACCAAGGAGAACAGCGCTCGGGGATAGTGACTATCTACGACCGTCACGGCGAAGAGGTTGCCAGTGTCGAATGTATCCAGGAGGGTATCTTGCTTTCTCCTGATACTCAAAGCTTGCGTGCCTTCTACAACGATGCAACGGTGACACTCCATGTAGAATCTAACGGAGAATGGATGGTAGAAAAAGAAAATAAAGATGCAGACTGGTATTCATTTGTCAAAACAGACTACAGCGGTTCCGATGATATTGTTATCAACCTGAAAGAGAATAGGGAAGAGGTTGTGCTTAAGGCTACTTTCCGCATCTTCAGTAAAACGCAGGCAGGGACGGAACCCGTCGTGAAAGTCGTCACTCTGAAACAAGGCAACAATCCTATAGCGAAGAGATATGCGTTTGAAGAAAGCGAATGGACTGTTGCCGCAGGCAAACCTGTCTTTGCTGACGGAGGGGTAACTTTTGCTACTACAGGTGGAAACTGCCGTATCTCACGTGAAGAGATGAGGCCCGGACAGTATAAATTCCATATCAGCACCAGCAGCGATAATGCCAATTGCCAACTCTATTTCCTTTATGGAGGAAAAGAGGTAAGATGGATGTTGTTCAAAGATAGCAATGCCCGGTGTGGAACTTCGGACGGCGGTGTTCAGCAAATACCTTTCAACACCCAGAAGTCGGAATACACCATGGGTTTGAACATTCTGGAAGGCGATGCAAGCGGGTCGATGAGACTCGAATGGTATCTGGATGGGGAATTGCTGCGTGAAGTGCCTTCTTATAAAGGAGCTGCTTACGGAAGCAGTGCTAAGATTATTTTAGGAACTGCCAAAGGGTCCGCCACGTATGACTGGTGGGAATACACCGCACCCATAGACTGGGGAGATGAATAGGGACAATCCTATAGTATAAAATGTTTCCTATTAACAGAAACTTTAGTTCCAATTGGTTGGAACTAAAGTTTCATGCGTTTGAAACCAATGTTTCTCCGCATGGAAACTTTAGTGTCAATGGGTTGAAACTTTGGTTTCTATTAATAGAAACCAGGTTGACTAACTGTTTGTATGCTACATCCTGCAATACACCGCTGCCGGAATGCATCTGAAAAGCATAGCCACATACTTCCATCTTTTAGATACATACGCCACCTTCTTTTTGCGGAGAATGGCTGCACGTATTTGTTGCACGGCTTTGTCTACCGGAGCTACCCAGAAGAGCCCTTCTCCTTTAGCCATTGCCGTGTCAACAAATCCGGGACGGATGTCCGTCGTATAAATGGGATAGCCTAGTTTGGTCGCTTTTTGTCGGAGTCCTTCCATATAATTCATTTGAAACGCTTTGGAAGCATTATAGGCGGGGGCAATTCCACTGCCACGGGTTCCGCCTACAGAGGAGATGGCGATGAGGTGTCCTGACTTTTGTTGCTCAAAGTACCTGAATCCCCAATCGGCTATGCAGGTGAAGCCGAGTACGTTGGTTAGCAGAGTAGGCTCTTCGAGGGCATAATCGAGGTGCGGATTCAGTTCTCCTGTCCCTGAGCAAAGGATGAGCAGGTCCATGCCTCCCATTTGATGAACGAGGGTGTCTAATGCGGGGATGAGTGAGTGCGTTTTCGTGACGTCGCACACTTGATAGAAGCAGGAGACAGGCTGCTGATGGCAGATTTCTTTTAATAACTGTTCCCTACGGCCGGTGATGCCGACAATGTGGTTCTCTTTCAGAAAAGCCTCCGCCAGCCCCCGCCCAATGCCGGAAGTGGCTCCTATAATTAGTATCTTTTTCATGTGTTTTCGTGATGATTTGCGTGCAAAAGTAGGGGAGAGAAACGAGAATAGTCTTGATTGAAATCAATATTTTACTAGCGCCCTACTTTTCTTCGGATGCGGCTCAGGGTTTCCGGCCTAACCAAAAGGTATGAGGCTAGTTCCTTGAGTGTGATAAGATTAAGAAGTTGGGGACAGCGTTGCAATATCTCCATATATCTCTCTTCCGGCGTTTTGCTGTACATGCTAATCATGCGGTCGTAGACTTCCCATAGCAAGGTTTCGGCAATGCGCTTGCCCAGTTTCAGGTTTTCGGGAGTGGAGTCGTAGAAAGAAGTAAGTTGAGGGTAGGTGACGATGTATACTTCGCAGTTGCACAGTGCTTGTATGTCTACGTTCGAGCAGTCCTGCAACTGGAAGGCGGCGTAGTTTCCTACAAAAGAATCTTCGAAAGTGTATCCCACGATGGAGTATTCTCCTTTGCTGTTGGTGCAGCAATAACGAAAAGACCCCGAGGTGACATATCCCATCGTCTTGCAGCTCTCTCCTTGGCGGAGAAAATATTCTCCTTTCTTGTAGCGGACCGGTTTGCCATGTTGCAATGCCCATTCTACAAGAGGAGAATAATTGATGTGTGAGGTATATTTATTAAAATCTTCCACGGGTGGAAAGAAGTTATTCTTCAACGTCGATTGTAAACCCTGCCAGCGTCAAGTCTTCCCAATAGCGGGGATAAGATTTGGAAACTACGTGGGGCTTGTCAATCCGTATCTCGGGAAAGCGTAGTGCAGCCGGGGCGAAGGCCATTGCCATGCGGTGGTCTTCGTACGTCCGGATGACAGGGGCAGGGTCGGGATTGCAACGTTCTCCGTCCCAAATGAGTATACTGTCGTTCTCTCCACGGAGCACGTAACCCAGCTTTCTCAGTTCTGCCTGGAGGGCGGCGATGCGGTCAGTTTCTTTTATCTTGAGGCTTTGCAGACCTGTGAAGCGGAAGGGGATGTTGAGCAGGGCGCAGGTGACGACGAAGGTTTGCGCCAGGTCGGGGATGTCTACGAAGTCTTCTTCCAGTCTATTCAGCGCTATGCCGTTCTTTCTGAGGTGTACGGAACGACCGGCAAATTCTGTTTCCACGCCCAAGCGGGCGAATATCTCGGCACCGCGGCTGTCTCCTTGATAACTTTTTTTAAAGAGACCTTTCAACTCGATGTCCGCATCCGTCGAAAGAGCTGCCAACTGATACCAGTAAGAGGCGGCGCTCCAGTCGCTTTCTACGGTGAAAGGCATGCTGAGGTAGGGTTGCGGGGATACTTGGATGCAGGTTTTCGAAACCCATGTGGCTTTGGCCTGGAATTCGTTCATCAGTTGCAAAGTCAGGTCGATGTAAGGGCGGGAGATGATTTCTCCGGTCAAGTGTAGCCGGAGACCTCTTCTTAGCATAGGGGCTATCATCAGCAAGGCGGAGATATATTGCGAACTGACGTTGCCTGCCAGAACAATTCCGCTTCCACTCAAGTCGGTTCCCCGTATGAGTAGGGGGGGATAGCCTTCTTTACCGGTGTAGGCGATGTTTGCTCCCAGGCTGCGCAGGGCATCTACCAGGATTTGGATGGGGCGTTGCTGCATGCGTTCTGTTCCGGTAAGGATTCGTTCGCCGGGGGTGATGCTGAAATAAGCAGTCAGGAAACGCATAGCCGTTCCCGCCGCTCCGATGTCGACTGTTGTTTCGTTTCCGGTGAGGGCTTTTATCATCACTTGCGTGTCGTCACAGTCCGACAGATTAGTAGTGGGATAGATACTTTCTCCCAAGGCGTTGATTATCAACGCGCGATTGCTTATACTTTTAGAAGCCGGCAACTGGATAGCCGCTTTCAGAGTGGAAGGAGCCGAAAGTTTATAACGCATCGTTTCAGTATTCTTTGGTTTGGGACGACAAAAATATATATTTCTTTGGATATAAGCCGGCTGAATACTCAAAAAAACAGGATACAGGTTGTCGGCGAACAGTTCATCACTAGCTTATTCTACACTAATATGTCCCAGAAACGTTGCGGGAGATAGATATTGTCTACGTCTATGGCTCCTTTAAATAAGGGTGCAATATCGCGAGGATGAAAGCCTGCGATGCCGCAGCCTATCTCGGTGACGAGGAATATCTTGTCAGGATTCGCTTTGGCAAACCGGACAAATTGGTCTACGTAGGGCTGTATCGTCTCTGGTCCACCCTGCATGGTGGGGATGGCATACGTTTGTCCTTGCAGTCCGACTCCTTTTCCCCATTGGGCCCCCCCACTTATCCATAGCCAGCCGGGCAGCGCCTCCGCCATGATAACCGCTCAGGTTGCTGCCAAAAACAAAAATCTCGTTCGGTTTCAGTTCCCGGATATAATCCGGAGTAATTCGTTGGTTCATATCTTTTCTTATTTTTTAGTAGGTTAGTGATGGTAAAGATAAGCATTAAACAAGGCGGATTGTTCGATAAATCTTATATTTGTCACATAAAAAATGAAAAAGATGGAAATAACCAACATTCGTTTGCAAAGCCAGCAATTAGCTCTTCCTGTCTTTAGTCAGCCACGGGAGTTGGTGAGCTGGATGGGCGCTATGCAGGCACAAGATTACACGATGGTGAAATGGGCGGTAGGGACACGGTTGCATTCCGGTAGCTTAGGGGTGGTGGAACAGGCATTGAGGAAAGGAGAAATCCTGCGTACTCACGTGATGCGTCCTACGTGGCATCTGGTAGCTGCCGAAGATATTCGTTGGATGCTTAAACTTTCCTATCAACGCATTAAAGCTGCCAACGATTCTTTTGTGCGTGGAGGGGGATTCGAGATTCCCGAAAGCCTTTATACTCGCAGTAACGACCTTCTGCAAAATATTCTGTGTGGAAGTACCGGCTGGACTAAACAGGAAATCAAGGAAGAATATGTTCGTGCCGGAATAGAGGTGGAGAATTATATCCTGACTCATCTTCTGCTACGTGCCGAAGTGGAAGGTATCGTATGCAGCGGTGCGGATAGGGGCGGAAAGACAACTTACGCACTTTTGGAAGAACGTGCTCCGGCTGCAAAAGAACTGACTAAAGAAGAGGCGCTTGCCACGTTGGCTCGCAGATATTTCCAAAGCCATTCTCCGGCAACTCTGGAAGATTTTGTCTGGTGGTCCGGACTTCCCGTTGGTGAAGCGCGGCAGGGGATAGGACTCATCCGCAAAGAGTTGGAAGAGATGTCTTCTTTCTTTATTCATGAATCTTGTACGGGGAATGAAACACTAAGCAAGAAATTGCTACATTTTCTGCCTTCCTACGATGAATATCTCATTAGTTATAAAGACCGCACGGCGATGATAGGGGTCAGTCCGAAAACCCTGTTGGAATGTTAAATCTAAGCCGCTAGTTTGC
>JAUUNK010000429.1 GCA_030844565.1 Bacteroides ovatus | reverse complement strand
GATTCAGTGAAGCACGTAACCTTCGGTGCTTCTGCTTACATCCCGTCTTTGCGTAGCAGTGAACCGCTGGTAGGCGCTTATGCATCGGTTGCCGAGCTTAATAAGTTGAGTGCTCCTATCAAGGGCAATGCAGGCGTGTTTGTATTGCAGACTTATGCTAAAGATAAGTTGAACGAGACATTTGATGCCAAGCAAGAAGAGGCTACGTTGGAAAATCTTCACCAACGTTTGGCAAACCGCTTGATGAATGATCTCTATTTAAAAGCTGAAGTGAAAGATACACGCTATCTCTTCTTCTAAGAAATAAATATAACTTTATCGCCGTGGGCCGCCGACGGTACGGAGTCTTTTCTTAAACTCTGTATTGTTGGCGGCTTTTTATGTTAACTTTTACCCTTTCCTTATTTATAAATCGACTTTATTTCCTTACATTTGCATTAATAAACGATGAAATGCAACTGATATGCCCAAATATCCTCTTTTAGGAATGACGCTTGTGGAGTTACAAAGTGTGGTAAAGAATCTCGGAATGCCGGGCTTTTCCGCCAAGCAGATAGCTTCATGGCTGTACGATAAGAAGGCGATTTCGATAGATGAAATGACCAATCTCTCCGTCAGACATCGGGAATTGTTGAAGGATGGTTATGATGTGGGGCGGCAGGCTCCTGTCGAAGCCATGCGCTCGGTAGACGGCACGGTGAAGTATCTTTATCCGGTAGGGGAAAATCATTTCGTGGAAGCAGTCTATATTCCGGATAACGACCGGGCGACATTGTGCGTATCCTCGCAGGTGGGCTGCAAGATGAATTGCAAGTTTTGCATGACCGGGAAGCAAGGGTTTGCAACAAATCTCACAGCTAACCAGATTATCAATCAGATAATATCTTTGCCCGAATCGGAGCAACTGACTAATGTGGTGATGATGGGAATGGGCGAACCATTGGACAATCTGGATGAGGTGCTGAAGGCTTTGGAGATTCTGACATCCCCTTATGGATACGGATGGAGCCCTAAACGGATAACTTTGTCTACCGTAGGGTTGCGTAAGGGATTGCAACGTTTTATTGAAGAAAGCGATTGCCATCTGGCTGTGAGCTTGCATTCTCCTGTTCCTCATCAGCGCGGAGAGTTAATGCCTGCCGAAAAAGCTTTCTCTATCAGGGAAATAGTGGATGTGTTAAAAAACTATGATTTTAGCAAACAACGTCGACTTTCATTTGAATACATTGTTTTCAAGGGAGTTAATGATTCGCTGTTGTATGCCAAAGAACTTGTGAAATTACTTCGGGGGCTGGATTGCCGGATTAACCTGATTCGTTTTCATTCTATTCCCGGGGTAGAACTCGAAGGAGCTGATATGGAGACCATGACGGCTTTTCGGGATTATCTGACTTCGCATGGCATCTTTTCTACAATCCGTGCCTCACGGGGAGAAGATATTTTTGCCGCCTGTGGCATGTTGTCGACAGCTAAACAAGAAGAAAACAAAAAGAAATAACCATAAAAAATTATCATCATGAAAAAGTCCTTGTTTTACCTCAGTATGGCTCTTGTAGCGTTGGTATTTGCTTCTTGCAACGGCAAGAAGGGTGTGTTTACTCCGACCTCCAGCGGTCGCGCTTACGAAATACTGGTAGTCGTGGACCCCCAGGTATGGGAACGTCCTGCGGGCAGAGCTTTGTATGATGTGTTGGATACGGATGTGCCGGGATTGCCT
>JAUUNK010000115.1 GCA_030844565.1 Bacteroides ovatus | reverse complement strand
TAGCACACAACATCCGGATGTTTTATATACTCGTTTTATAGGAACGACATGGTGAATATAGCTTATCTGAGAATTGAGTATAAAGAATCTGAATATCATTCTACCTTATCCTGAACACTACTTCTTACTAAAACAGCGCTATCATCCTAACAAAGAACAAAAGAACAGTTAGGAAAAATCTTCTTTTCCTAGCTAAAAATCCCCTTTCTTCTAAAAAATATTCTCTATCTTTGTAACACAAAAAAATGTATCAGAAATGGCAGAATTTGCTTTTAAATATCAATTAGAAATAGACGCATTAATTGATAAAGGTGCCCAATTACCACTTTTATTCAATCCAAAGAACAAGTTATGCCTATCGATATGTTTTCAATACGGTAAATCCGAATAACCATAAACCTGTTTATGTTCAGAATCCTCGACGAGCTATATCTGATTTTGATAAAAACAGGTTAAATACATCTGGTTATGCTCTATCATGTTATGAGCAAGAAGATAAAGCCATTCAGAAATTTCATCAACTGAAAAACAATATTCGTAATATAGCTTTAACTATTGGTAATGCTTTATGTAGCGGAACACTGAATGAAAAAGATGGCCTAATAACCAAAGCTAATGAGGAAACTCATTTCGACTTATATGAATATCAAGAATGCGATTTATCAACAACATTTGAGATTACAAAACAACTAATATGAAAACAATAAATGGTTTTAATATAAAAATCGATTTCAGCAAACTTATAAAAGTGGCTGACTTAATTTACTATGATGGACCTTTATTGTCCCATTATATGAGTAGTAGAGGAGAAAATTACTTATTTTATTGGGTAGATGTTGATAATAAGTATAACAGATGGATTGTTGTTCGAACCGACATCTTTTCCATACAACAATATTTAGAAAAAAAGATTACTTTACATTCTATCATAACACTACCTAATGATGGGTTTGTGTACAGTGTGGATATTGACGATGACATACAGTATCATAATATAAAAGCTATTCCTATTGACGACTTGCCGGAAGAATATACACCTATTAAAGATTCTTATTATACATTCGAAGTTAAAGATGACATAGACTTAACTGCCATCTCTCAGAAATATTCTTCGGGGATATTAGAAATACATATCAGTGGAAAAGATGTAAAATATGGTAGCATTCCTTTGAATAAGTTTGCTCCTATAATACCCAAGATTGAAGATATAAGAAAAGCAATGTCTTCTAAATTTATAAAAAGGATAAAACAATCCACTGCGCATTTAGAAAAGGATGCCCAAGAGAATATAGATAGAACATTACGCTTAGATACAGAGTTTGAATATATGTATTCTCTTGCCGGATCTATTAGAATTATTTTGAAACCTATCAATCAGGAGGCTTTTAGGACCACCTATTCTGATGATTTTGCAGAGGACTTAATACACTTATTCAGGGCTGGATATAATAAAGAAAGCATTTTAAACTTTTCGGGGCTATATGATAAAAACGTTCTAAAGAAGTACAACGATTTTGTCGTCTTTTTAAATAATGAAGAGCTGGCAGTGGGAATCCAATGGTATAATATTAATTCAAGAAATTCATATAAACAAGAGATTAGTACCAATGACACTAAGAAAATATTGGCAAATCTCTCTGATTTTGAATTTAATAATAAGGAAGAAATAAAGCTATGTGGCAAATTCTATTCAATAAATGTAAAAACAGGAAGTTATGCCTTTGAATCCACAGAAGGAGATAATTTTAAATCCATTGGATATTTAGATGAAGTTCAAAGTCAACGAGCTTATAGCATAGCATTTAATAAAACATATCAGGTTGTTATCGAAAGAAAAACTATAGAGCCTATTGGTGGCAAAGAGAAAGTAAAAGATACTATTATCTCCTTTACTGAGAGTGATAGCGAATAGTTATTTTGTATTCAAAAAAATAAAGTTCACCCGCTACCGAGTAAACTTTATTTTTTATTAGCCCTAATTCTATTGGGATTACCTTTCCCAATCAATCCACCACTTTAAAAGGAATCTCTTCCCCGCTCTGGCTATCGGGTGCTACCCACAAGGCGAAGTCACCGGCTTCCACCACTTTCTCCATGTCTATGTTATAGAAAGCGAGTTCCTCTATCGGCAATTCGAAAGAAACGTTTTTCTTTTCTCCCGGCTTCAGGGTGACGCGGGCAAAGCGTTTCAACTCCTTCACAGGACGGGTGACGGAACCTGCTTTATCCTGCACATACAACTGAACCACTTCTGTACCTTCACAGTCTCCGGTGTTCTCCAAATCGAAAGTGACATGAAGCACATCGTTCTTTTTCAATTCCGACGAAGAGAGCTTCACGTTGCCATAGTTGAAAGTAGTGTATGACAATCCATAACCGAAAGGATATAAGGGGTCGAAGCCGGCATCCATATAGAAAGAAGTGCAACCGAGAGAAGTCTGCCCGGCTTCTACCGGGATGTCTTCCAACAGCGTCTCTTTGCGAGTAGCCGGACGACCGGAATTGTTATGCGCATAATATACGGGAATCTGTCCTACCATCTTCGGGAAAGTAACCGGAGTCTTTCCACTCGGCACGGCTTTGCCAAAGAGCAAGTCGGCAAGTGCAGGACCTCCCATCGTTCCCGGATGGAAAGAATAGAGCACAGACGAAACCAAATCAACCTCTTTGCCAATAGTCAACGGACGACCTGCCATCACTACCATCACCACCGGTTTGCCCGTCTTCGCCAAAGCGGCAATCAGTTGCGGCTGGGCTCCCTGCAGGTTCAAGTCTGCCAGACAGTGCGCTTCGCCGGAAAGAATAGACTCTTCGCCAACAAAAGCCAAGACGACATCTGCCCGCGAAGCGGCAGCTACAGCCTTTGCTATCCCCGCCTCGCTACGGTCGCGGCTATAAGCCAATCCGGGTTCATATACAACCTGGACTTTATCGCCTGCCAACTGGCGGATGGCTACCAAAGGAGTCTGTGTATGCGCCTTTTCTCCGTCGAACACCCACGTGCCCATCTGTTCATAGGGAGCATCTGCCAAAGGACCTACTACGGCTACCGTGCGGACAGACTCTTTCAGAGGCAACACCTTTTTATCGTTCTTCAGCAAAATAGCCGATTCCACCGCTGCGCGCTTGGCGGCTTCGAGATGTGCGGGAGCGTAGAGGACGGAAGGTTGTTTCTCGTCCACATACGGTTGGTCGAACAGCCCGAGGCGGTATTTGATGCGTAAGATATTGCGCACAGCTTCATTGATAGCTTCTTCTTTTACTTTTCCTTCTTTCACCAGTTGCGGCAGATGGTTTACAAACATATAACTCACCATTTCCATGTCTACACCCGCATTGACGGCCTTCATGGCAGCCTCTTTGTCGTCTGCTGCAAAGCCGTGCGGTATCATCTCTTTAGCTGATGCCCAATCGGTGACTACGATGCCATCGAAGCCCCATTCCTTGCGGAGAACATCTTTCAAGATGAAAGAGTTTCCGGTGGAAGGCACTCCATCGTTGTCATTAAACGAAGTCATGAACGTAGCAGCTCCCGCTTTGGCAACCGCTTCGAAGGGAGGCAAGTATACGTTTCTCAAACGACGCTCGGGGATGAAGGTGGAGTTGTAGTCGCGACCGCCCTCGGCTGCGCCGTAACCTACGAAATGCTTGGGACAGGCGGCTATGGAGGTGGGACTACCCAAGGAATCGCCTTGAAATCCTTTCACCATGGCGACACCCATCACGGAAGTGAGATAAGTATCTTCTCCGCAGCCTTCAGCCATACGTCCCCAACGGGGATCGCGGGCAACGTCTATCATCGGTGCAAAAGTCCAGCGTATGCCTACCGAAGCTGCTTCGATGGCAGCTACTCTCGCTCCTTCTTGCGCTACCTCCGGATTGAATGTAGCAGCCTGCCCCAACGGAATGGGGAAGATAGTCTTAAAACCGTGAATCACGTCGCGTGCCATCAATAGAGGAATACCCAAGCGGGACTCTTCTACTGCCACACGTTGCAAAGCATTCACTCTCACCGGGTCAATCTCGTTCAGGATGGAGCCTATCTCTCCCTTCTTGATAAGCGTACTCATCTCCTGAATGTTACCGAAAGAGCTTATTTGATTCATCTGCCCGATTTTCTCTTCGAGCGTCATTTTAGAAAGCAAGGTCTCCACCTTGCTCTCTATTCTTTTGTCCCGTGTATCTGATGATGTTTGTGTACAAGCCGTCAGAGATAGCAATCCTATCCATACGGGAAGCATCTTTATACTTCTTCTCATATATCTGTTTATTTTTTCTGAAATACGCGTACATAATCTATTTCGTAGGTAGCCGGCAATGCAGATTCGTCTATGCCTTGGGCGCCTCCCCAGTTTCCGCCCCATGCCAGGTTAAGCTTGAGGTAGAAAGGAACGTCGAAGGGCCATGTATCTTTGTTGCCTGCCTTGTCGTTGTTGAAAGTGAAATAGCACTCTCCGTCGATATATCCTTTGATAAAGTCTTCTGTCCATTCCAGAGCATACACGTGGAAGTCTGTCTGGGCAGTAGGAATCAATTTCTCCGCCGTCTGTTGTGTACCGATAGAATGGTTGTAAGCGTTGCAGTGGATAGTGGAAGATACCCAGTTAGGACGATAGCCTACTTCTTCCATAATATCGATTTCACCATCTCCGGGCCACGAAGTAAAATGCTTGGGCATCATCCAGAATGCAGGCCAGGTTCCTTTACCGACAGGAAGTTTCAGTCGTGCTTCGAAATAACCGTAGGTCCAGCTTTGGTTGGTGTTCATACGGATAGAAATCACTTCTTTGCCTTTCTTCTTGGCTATAATCTTCAATGTCCCGTCCGACACTACAGCACAGGTATCCGTACCAGACACTCCTGCCACGTAGTTCTGCAATTCATTGTTGCCCCAGCCGTTGTCGCCTGTTTCGTAGTACCAATCCGAGGTGGAAGGCATGGCAGGTTTGCCACCGTCGAGACGTGCATCGTTAAATTCATCGTGCCATGCCAACGCATATCCTTCGGGAACAATAATTTCATCATCGGGTTTCACTTCTTCGTGTGCTTGCTTCACGGTTATTTCTTTGCGGTAGGTTCCGGATTTGAGCACCAGCGTTGCTGTGCGCTCTTCCATGCTGCTGTTCTTCTCTACTTTTATTTTTAAAGCAGTGTTTCCTTCCACACTGCCTGTCTGGGAGCATTTGCACCAATTCTCTGTTGCATACACGCCCCATTCGGCGTTTGCCGTCACGGTCAGCGTTTCCGTACCTCCTTCAAAGCCCATGTTTATCTCCGCGGGAGAGACTGAGATTTCTACATTCGCACCCGGTAATGTCCCCGGTTCGTCATCGTCACTACACCCTGCAAAGCCTAAGCAACATGACAGGATTAAAGATAAAAACATATATTTCTTCATTTTAGTCGTTCATTTAATCTATTTACTTATTTTCTTAAATCTATATTTCCAGGCGATAGCAGATTGGATGGTGATAAGTTCCATCATCGTCGTAGTCATCCTGGATATTTTGAATCGGGGATTGGCATACAGGTCATCAGCGGATACATAAGATAAGATGGTCCCTTCGGGGAATTGCAGGTAGTAGGCGCCATCCACCTGTTCGAGTGTGTAGGTGGTGGTTTGTTTTTCTACTACGGCATTGTAGTCCTCAACCAGTCCCGGAGCATAACCTTCGAACAGGGTGCAGCCCTTGTTAACAAAGATAAGACCGTCCGCCCCCGGGTCGAAGGTATAAGTGCCGTCTTTGTCGAAGGTCATGACATCGTCATAGAGTCCTTTTCCTTCTTTATCATTGGGTCCTGCCGCCCACCATCCGGTAGGATTGTCTACAGTCTCTCCACAGCCGAAGTGCGCGCGGGTGGAAGGTTCCCAGGTCCAGGTTCCTACGATACCCTTAGCATACTCCATAGGGAGCAAGTCTTCTCCTTCGTCAAATTCGTCGGGTTCTTCTACGTCGCCACCCTGGTTGCCTTCTGAAACAAAGCGGTAGTGCCATGCAATGGTTCCGTCATCGGCTACCATGTCGAGAACGGTTTCGGTAAGCTGGAGCACTTTGAAACGTGGGGTATTGTAGATGTTGTCATTGGGGACATATCCTACCAAAGTGTGTGCAGGGAATTCGAGATACAAGTCTTCTCCTTCTTCTACCAGTTTCCAGGTGGCGTTCTGGGTACTGACCGGAACCATAAAGTCCTCGCCAGTGGTGTTGTATTCGGGGAAGATAGTGCATCCGGCATTTACATACACTGTGCCGCCTTCGCCCGGATTATACGTATAGTCTCCTTCGAGGGAGAATACGAAGCTGTCGTCATAAAGACCGAAATTTGCTTTGTCATTAGGAGCCGCGCTATACCATTCGAGTCCGTCGGTTCCCGAAGGTCCGCAACCCAGGTGTCCCTGATTGTTGTTATCCCATACCCAGGTACGTGCCAGCAAGTCCGCTTTAGTCTTTTCGGCAACTTTTGCTTTGAGCATGTAATGCCATGCAATGCTGGTTCCGTCATCCGCCACCAGTTCGAGTCCGTTTTCCGTAAGAGAGAGGATGCGAAACTTCGGTGTATTATAAATGTAATCATTGGGCACATAGCCGAAGAGGGTCTGGGCAGGGAATACAAGATACATGTCGTTGCCTTCCACGGTGATGTCCCAGGTCGTTGCCTGTTCTTCCACCGGAACCATAAAGTCCTCGCCGGTAGTGTTATATTCCGGATAAATCGAGCAACCTGTGTTGACATACACCGTACCGCCCTCGCCGGGGTTGTAGACGTAAGACATGTCGCGTCCGAAAGTGAAGATGTCGTCGTAAAGCCCGAACGCTGCTTTGTCATTGGGAGCTGCACTATACCATTCTGTTCCGTCGCTTCCTGCGGGACCACAGCCCAGATGACCGTCTGCTTCGTTGTCCCATACCCACTGCTTGGTTTCGTCTCCCGCCAGTTTTTTATAAAGAGGTGTAAAGTCTACAATGGTGTTATTGATGGTGAATTCCTGGATAACCGAGCCATCGGAGATGCCGTCGGCATTGCTCATCTTCACTTCCACGGAATAAGTTCCGGCGGTACTGTATAAACGAGTGCAGCCGTTGATGGTCGATTTCTTGCCGTCGTCGAATATCCAGATAGGATTGTTCCCGGGGTTATTGATGCGGAAAGTTACTATATTGGTTTCCTGGTCCACTTGAATATCGATCTTCATATCCGTAGCTTTGGGCACACCATACTGCGAAGGATGACGGACATCTTCGGGAGAGCATCCTGCCAACATCCATACGAGGCAGGTTATACCGAATAAATAGGATAATATATTTCTCATGATTGTTATCTCCTTAAATGATACAAGTTATACAATTAATAATTATTCTGGGTCAGCGTACCCTGTGCTGCATCAATTTCGCCTTGCGGAATAGGCAGATACTTCTTGCTGGCAGTCCAGCTATTGGTGCGGTATCCGTATTCGTCGGGCACAAGTACTTGTGCTGCCTTCCCTGTGCGGATTAAGTCCCAGTAGCGCTTGCCTTCCCCTACAAATTCGAGGCGGCGTTCCTGCAAGATGTTCTCTTCTGTGGCGGCAACCTCGTCGGTCAGCCCGGCACGTTGATGAACCTTGTTCAGGTAGGTTTTAGCATCTCCTTTGCCCGATGCGCCCCGTACCAGAAGTTCGGCTGCATTCAGCAAAGTCTCGGAGAAGCGGTAAATGCGGAGATTGTTCCCATAATTCAGGTCGGCGTCGGCATTTTGTCCGGCATTGTAGCCGGTGCGTGCCATATATTTGTTCAGGAAATAGCCGGTGTCCTGATAGCGGGCTTTGTACTTCTTTGAAGAAGCATCGTAAACGGTGGCATCCCTGCGGACGTCTCCGGCAGTATACATGTCGTATGCTTCTTTGCGGACAGGCTCGAAGCCCCAGCCGTTGTCTCTTCCGTCTGTTCCGTCTGCCCAGTCTTTCGGGCTGATGAGGCGGGGCAATACGGTTCCGCCCGATGTTTGCGGATAGTCCCAAGAGCGTACGGCGCCTTCGTGTTTGTAGTTGATTTCCCAGATAGATTCTATGTTCCACTCTCCTTCTTCGGTCCAGATGCTGGCGTAGTCGGTAGCCAGGTCATATTTGGTGGAGTTGATGATTTCTTCCATGTAAGAAAGAGCGGTGTTGTAGCGGCTCTCATCATTCTGATACATCACTACTTCGGCATAAAGCATATAAGCCATGGCGAGAGTTACATGTCCATAGTCGGCTTCGGCAGCTCTCATCGGCAGACCGCCATTGGCTATGGCATCTTCGAGGTCGGCAACAATACCTCCATACACCTCATTGGCTGTGCTTTGCGGCTGGATATAAGGCATTTCGAGATTCTTGGTATAATAAGGAATGTTCCCCCAGAACTTCCAGAGCAAAGTGTAGTAATAGGCTCTCATTACTTTCGCCTCCGCCAGGTAGAGTGCTTTGTTTTTGGCGGAAATGTCTTTCACACCGTCCATGTAGTATATCACGTTATTGGAACGGTTGACGCCGGAATAGCAAGTAGTCCATGCTGTGGTCATCACCTGCGTAGGGAGTGCTTCGTAATTAGCCATCAAGTGCCAGAACTGGTTATCTGTCCGGTCGGACCCTCCTACCCACACATCATCCGCCATGATGTCGGACATGGTGAGAATGGGATTATACTGCCCGAAGCTGTAGTCAAACCATTGCAACGGGTCGTAGGCGGCTACCAGAGCTTCATAGATACGTTCTTCAGTAGAATAATATTCGTCGATTGTCACTTTGTTGGGCGAGTCCAGATTGAGAAAGTCTTCCGAACAAGAGGTTGTCATCATTGCAGCAACCAGACATCCTATGTAGATAATATATTTTTTCATTGTACACACGTTTTAATAAAGTTAGAAACTGATATTAGCACCGACTGTCCACGTTCTGGCTTGCGGATACACGCCGCGGTCTACACCGAGAGAAGTACCTCCGGAAGAGATTTCCGGGTCGAATCCATCATATTTGGTGAAAGTCAGCAGATTCTCGGCAGCCACATACACACGGAAAGAAGAGATGAAGACTTTCTGTGTCCAGTTCCTGGGAAGAGTATAGCCCAGCTGGATGTTCTTCAGGCGGAAGTATGAACCGTCTTTCACGTAGAGGTCTGAGGATTGCCAGTTTACGTTGTCGCCGAAAACAAAACGCGGGTATTTGTTGGAAGTACCTTCTCCCGTCCAGCGGTTGAGCATATAGGCGGGGAGGTTGGAGTAAGTTACATCCACGCGGCGGGTAGCGTCGAACACATCGTTGCCGGCTGTGCCTTGCCACATCATGGAGAAGTCGAAGTTCTTCCAGCTCACGTTCACGTTGATACCGTATGTCCAGTCCGGCGTGCCGTTACCGATGTTAGTACGGTCGTTTTCGTCAATCTTTCCATCGCCGTTGAGGTCAACGAATCTCACATCTCCCGGTACGGCATCGGGCTGGATAAGATTGGTGTTGCCGTTGGCATCGGTGTGGATGTAGTTCTGAATATCATTCATGTTCTGGAAGATTCCATTCGTCTTATAACCGTAGAAATAAGGGAAAGGATACCCGTTCTCGGCACGGGTGAAAGTGCCCAATCCTTGCATGGAGTCGTAGTTGGCATAGCCTGTATCGTTTCCTAAGTTAACAAGTTCGTTTTTCAGGTAGGAGGCGTTGGCGCCGAGGCGGAAATTCCAGTCGCCCGCGCGGAAACGGTAGCCCATCTCGAATTCCCAACCGCTGTTCTTCATCTTTCCTACATTACCGGTAGGCTTGGCTTCGCCTACATACGAAGGCAGAGGCATAGTCATCAACATTCCATTGGTTTTCTTCACGTAATAGTCTACCGAGAAGGTCAGTGCATTGTTGAGGAAGCCGAAGTCCATACCGAAGTCGTGCTGTTCGGACTCTTCCCAGCGCAAGTCGCGATTGGGAAGTACACTAGGCTTGGTTCCTACTGCTATCTGTTCCCCTTTTCCGAAGAGATAGTTGTTTCCGGTAGCAGTGAGGGCAACGTAGCCGAAAGCGCCGATGCTTTCGTTACCGTTCTTACCCCAGGAATAACGGACTTTGGTCGTATTCCACCATTCGGGACGCTTTTCGAGGAATTTTTCGTTAGTCAGGTTCCATCCCAGAGAGAAAGAGGGGAAGGTGGCATAATGGTTGTTCGGTCCGAAGTTGGAAGAACCGTCACGACGTACGGTGGCTTGCAACATGTAGCGTTCGGCATAGTTGTAGCTGATACGTCCGAAGTAAGAAGCCATCGTATGCGGGTCGTTGGCACCGCCATAGACTGCCATATCGCCGTTCTCGCGCAAGCCGGTAGTGAAGCTGATGTTGGCTTTCGAACCGTCTTCTTCGATCATATCATAGTTGCTGCCTCCCAACTGGCGACCTTTGGTCTTTTGAGCGGATTGTCCCAGCACGATAGAGAAACTGTGGTCTCCCAGTGTCTTATCGTAAGATAACACGTTTTCCACCTGCCAGGTAAGGCTGCGGTTTGTCTCGGAGTGTACGGAAGAGCGGATAGCTTTATTGTTACTGTTCAGATAATATTTCTTGGTCCATCCGTCCTTTCCCCAGAAAGCGAGGTCGGCGCCGTATGAGGATTTGAATTTAAGATGATCCCACAAAGTGAGCTCGGCACTGAAGTTGGCAACAAACTTATCCGTCCAGTTTTGTTCTCCCGGCAAAGAAAGTTGTGCCAACGGGTTGGTTATCTCATTGTATTCCGCCCCGGCTATGGTATACAGTTTACCTGTGTTAGGGTCCCGTACAGGCGTAAAATCTTTGTTTCCTGCATAAGGGGCAAGAGCAGCCTCTTCGTCTTCGGCATATACGGAAAGGATAGGAGACATTGCCAAAGCACTGCCCAACGGGGAACCGAACTCAGAGTTGGTACTAATCCCTTTGGCTTTGACACGCGTATAGGCCAAGTTAGAGGTA
The DNA here is from genome assembly GCA_030844565.1 of Bacteroides ovatus. Taxonomy (GTDB): domain Bacteria; phylum Bacteroidota; class Bacteroidia; order Bacteroidales; family Bacteroidaceae; genus Bacteroides; species Bacteroides ovatus_A. The sequence goes on along the minus strand of JAUUNK010000115.1, from coordinate 4,452 downwards.
ACGACGAGTTTATTCAGCCAAGTACGCTCTTTCGTCTCATCGAAAAGGGTGTAGGTGGTGTTGCTGCGCAAACTCATACGTTTGTAGTTGGAACGGTCATAGTTTCCGCCCACGATACCTTCTTGTGAGTAGTAGCCCAGGGAGAAGAAATAGCTCACTTTCTCCGTTCCGCCGCTCACGCCCAATTGATGGTTGACAACGGGTGCATCGTAGTTAAATGTCTCTTTCTGCCAGTTAGTGCCTTTTCCATAAGAATAAGGTTCGTAATAGAGCACCTCTCCACCGGCATTCAGAGAACCTTCGTTCATCATCAGTGCATACTCCGTAGCATTGAGTACATCGCGTTCGCGCCAGGGGCTTTGCCATCCGTAAGAGAAGTCGTAGCTCACTTTCACTTTACCTTCCTTACCGGATTTAGTAGTCACCAACACAACTCCATTGGCAGCGCGGGCACCATACACAGCAGCAGAGGCAGCGTCTTTTAACACCTCGATGGATTGAATATCGTTGGGATTCAGATAGTCGATGCCACCTTTATCAATGGGCATGCCGTCTACAATATAAAGCGGATCGGAATTGTTGATAGTACCGATGCCACGTACACGTACGCGGGCTGCTTCGCCCGGCTGACCGGAAGCGGAAGTTACCTGCACACCGGCTGCCAATCCTTTCAACGCATTATCCACACGGACCGGAGCTGTCGTTGAGAGCTCGTCGGCAGAAACCCGGGCGATGGCTGCGGTTACCACGCTTTTTTTCTGAACACCGTAACCGATGACCACCACTTCGTCCAGCGTCTCGGTATCTTCTTTCAAAAGAATACGCAAATCGCGCTGGCCGTTGACTGCCACGTCTTGCGACTGGTAGCCTACATAAGAGATAGAAAGTACTGCATTAGTAGGAACTGTGAGCGTGAACCGCCCTTCTAAATCAGTGATGGTGCCACTCCCCGCAACACCTTTCACTATTACATTTACTCCGGGCAGCGGTTCATTGTCCGCTCCACCCAGTACTAGACCTTTCACCTGTATATCTTGAGCAAATACAGAAAGGTAAGTTCCCAAAAGGAATAAAGTCCATAAAACCTTTTTCATAACTTATATTTTTAAGATTAACTTACATGTCCGTTCATCCGTCGGACATGGCAAACTTAGATAGAAAAAGGAAAAACAAACCGATATAAGTTATTTCTTTATTACGTCAACCTCAAAAAACGAATACGTTATCAATACGTCAACATCCTATATCCGTTTATTTATCAACGCCTTGCGTCTACTCCCTTTTCTACGTCAAAGCAGGAGTTTTTCTTCTTTATACTGACGTGAGGTAATCCGTCAGGCTGTCTTCCCTTTCCAATCCGAATTTTTTTCGAAGACGATAGCGGATGGTTTCCACTCCGCGGATAGAGATATTAAGCAGAGGCGCTATCTCTTTGGAAGAAAGATTCATCTTGAGGTAAGCGCACATCATGCGTTCGTTGTTGGAGAGGTCGGGATGTTTCTCCCGTAGCCGCTTCATAAAGTTATTATGAACAAGGTCGAATTGCTCTTCGATGCGTTTCAACACATCGTCACTTTGGATGTTGGAGTCTATCTTGTTACTCACCAGCAGCAGTTGTTTCTTTGTCTCGCGTGTGCCCTCGCCTTTGAGCGAGGAAGAGACTTTGAGAAGGTCGGACTTTATCTCCGTGAGTATCTCATTTTTGCGCACGAAGTTTATCATCAAGTTTGCCATCTCCTGGCTTTTATGTTTGAGTTCATATTCGAGTTTCTCTTTCTCCAACTCCACAATCTGGCGTTCCTGACGGGCTTTCTCTTCTTCGTATTCTTTTTCCATCGCCTCTATTTCTTTGTCTTTCTCTACCACTGCCAGTTGTTCTTTGCGTTTCACACGCACGTCGTCCCAGCGATAGACGCTCCATAGCAGAAAGAAGAATAAGAAAGAGTAGCAGGCATAGGCTATCCCCGTGCGATACCAAGGGGGAAGAACGACGAAAGAGAAGGAGTCGGTAGTGGTGGTCCCATCTGGAAACACGGCTTTCACCTCAAAGGTGTATTCGCCTTCGCGGAGATTACTGTATTCTTTGGTAGTGGTTTGCACATAGTCCGACCATTCTTTGTTGTGAAGGCGATATTGGTAGCTCACCTCTTCGCCACGGGTAAAAGAGGAAAGGCTGTATTCAAATCGAATAGCGTTCTGGTAATAAGCAATTTCAGGCTTATTCTTCCCCGGCAGAAAGTTATCGGTATAAATCAAAGAATCTTTCGGATAAGTCATATAGACTTTGCGGATATGCATGGAGTGGCTGTACTCTCTCTCGTGTTTGCGAACAGGAACACGAAAGAGGGCGAACCCGTTTTCATTGGGAAGCACCATCAAGGAATCCGAAATGGGAATAAGTGCCTCGGCTCCCGGAACAAGCTCTACTGAAGGAGCTTCGATGGGGGCAATCATAGCATTAGCCCCCCGCTTGTAGTTGCGGAGGCTGGTGATGCAAATCTCCCGGTGACTGAGGCTTATCAGGGAATTTCCGTATTCCACCAAGCGGGAGTAAGGAACGGCTCCGTTCAGGCGGTTATCCATCTCGCGACTAGGTTCTATGCTATCCGTATCGGGGTTGTAGCGGTAGATTCCTTTGCGGGAGGTGATATATATTTTCCCGTTTATCTTATTTACATAGAAGTCCTTGTCGGCAGGCATTCCTTCGGCGATGCCATACGACTTGGTACGCACTACCTTTGCCAGTTGCTCGTCCAGTTCTACCCGCATCAGGTGGTCGGTGTTGCAAACCCACAATACCCGTGAACTTTCTTGCTCGAAATAGCGGCAGGAGTCGAAGAGACCGTCTATCTTATGTACAGTTTTCCACTCGCCCTTTTGCTTCTGCATCAGGTAGAGACCGTCGTATACACCTATATATATACGGTCCGTAGCACCTGTCACGGGCTGGCAGGTCCAGGCACCCACCACATCGCCCACTTTCCGCATGGAAGTGCCTTCTATGAGAAAGACGCCGCGGTCGTGAAGGCAAAAGAAATCGTTGCCTACCCGTACCAAATCCCATACTTGCCCGCTGGAATTAGCTACGGAATGGATTTCCGGCAGGTCGTCGCTCAGGCGGACGGGATAGGAGGTATAGTATAAACCACGGTTTGTGCCCAAATAAAGCCGGTCGTCCACCAACAGGGCGGCGTAGCCCGTACCGTAGGAGTGCGGATAAGAATACAAGTTGGTGAGGGAAGAGTTGAGACAGACGTAATCGATGCCGCTATCGAGCCCCGCCCAGAGGTTTCCCAAATTGTCGAAGGCAACAGAAAGCACCGTATTATTTTGCAAGCCGTTGTTCTCATTGAAATATTTCACGATGCCGGTTTGAAGGTTTACCAAGAGAAGCCCCTTATGCACTGTTCCCAACGCAAGTTGTTCGCCGGAGATAGCGGCGCAGAAGACCTCGTTCTGTGACATAAACTCTTCCACACCGGTGGTTAGGGGAAAGGTGGCGTGCCCATCATAATAGTACAAGCCATGATAGGCAGTGGCAAACAGCGCTCCATCCCGATAGGGCATAATACTGCGGATGCGCTTGTTGCAAAGCATCCCTGCATTTTGCAGAGGAAAGAAAGTGTTGCCTACCAAGACGCTCACTCCTTGGTCGGTGCCGATATAAAGCACTCCATTCACCATTCCGGAGCAGTCTATCTTGCGTTCGGTGTCGATGGAGGTGAATTTGCCGTTGAGGTATTTGAGAACTTTCCCGTCGCCTTGCAGATAGAGGATATTATCATTCTCGTGCACACCCCACACATTACCCAGAAAGCGCTCCTGTCCCGCCATAGAGTCGGACAGGCAAGTGTAGACCAGCTTACCGGCATCGTCCGGTTCGAAATAGCCGAATTCATTGATGCCCCCCACATATACCCGTTTCTGCGTGGGCGAAGGATGGACGGAGCGGACATCTATCCCATTCATCAGAGGGAAGACGCTCCATGAAGTACCGTCGAACTGCAACATGCCTTTCTGGTTGGCAAAATACACCCAGTTATCATTGTATTGGGCTATCTGCCAGGTTTGCGCTCCTTTCTCGTAGAGATTCTTAGAGTAGTTGATTATGAAGTTGTTCCAATCGGAAGCCGGGCAGCAAAAGGGGATAAAGAGAAAAAGAAAGATAATGTATTTTGTCCGTGCCATAGTCAGATTTCTTAGTATGCATTGGTTGCAAACTTACTACATTCCTCGGAACCTGGCAAAGGGAGAAAGAGAAAAATCCTTGGTTACCGTATTCTTTATGGGGTTTCGGGTAACACATGTATATAATTTAAGTTTCGCAAGCGTCCTATTACGATAAAAAGATACCCGGTAGCTCTCCTTCTCAACAGAGATAGAATAGCTTGCACACAGGGGTGTCTTACACTGGGAAAGGTTGACTTAATAAAAGTTAATCATAATGAGTAA
>JAUUNK010000114.1 GCA_030844565.1 Bacteroides ovatus | reverse complement strand
TAAAAGTAGGGGGAGATTGTATCATTATGGATAGTGATGCTCATTCCTTAAATTTCTTAGAAAGAAGAAACCCTGCCTTAGATATGAAGCAAAAGAAAAATGCAGATATAGTTATTGAAGATGATGTGTTAATAGGTACTCGGAGTATCATTTTAAAAGGAGTACATATTGGCGCACGGACTATAATCGGTGCAGGAAGTGTAGTTACAGGAAAAATACCTTCAGATTGTATAGCTGCAGGGAATCCGTGTAGAGTAATAAAAAAATAGATCATAATGATATAAATTTGAAGTGTAATCATAATAACTCTCATTTCTTGTAGCTAATATTTGACTATATGTTAATATTTATAGTGGAAAATTGGGCATATCTTAATATATAATTGGGCATATCTTGATAATATAGGTAGCTATTTTCATATTTAAGTGAAGGTACTTAGAGAACCAGAAAAGTAAATTTCTTGATGCTAACAGGGTGAAATATCGGTAAAATTAAATGTATATTTAGGGCTCATTAGTTATTTTTTACTGGATAATAAAAATGTACTATAATGTAAGATATTCCAGCATGTATTTATAAATTGCGTTAGTTAATTAGTAGAGCTCTAAAGATATTTATTAATACAAATTTATTATAAAGTCTATACGATGAATATTGCTTATTTAATTACTACTTATAATCGTAAAGAAAATACTTTAAATTGTTTAAAGGAATTATATGCTTTGGATTATCCAGAGGGTATTAATTTTGAAATCTATTTAACAGATGATTTTTCTACAGATGGAACTTTTGAGGCAATAAGTTCTTTGTATCCCCAGGTACATCTTAGTAAATCCTCTGGTAACTTGTATTGGAATAGAGGAATGCTCAATTCTTGGCGTAAAGCTATTGAAAGAACTAAATACGATGCTTATGTGTGGGTAAACGACGATAATCACTTGTATAAGAATGCTTTTATTGAACTTTATAATTGTGCGAGTGAAATGGATTTTCAAGCCGTAGTCTGTGGTTGTTTTTGTGACCCTCATACAAAGGAATTTACTTATGGAGGAAAAGATAAACAAGGAATCCCTATTTATCCAAACAAAAGTATACAGAAAATATATTTAATGAATGGAAATTTTGTTTTGGTACCTTCTTTTGTTGTTGATAAAATAGGTTTATTAGATAGTCGATTTATACATATTAAAGGAGACTATGATTATGGACTTATGGCTCTTGAAAATAACATTTCTGTGGTATCAACTACTCAATATGTAGGAGAAAGCAAGAAAAATCCAATATCTTTTTCTAGAGGGCGCATTTTAGGTCAAAATGTGGTAAAACGTTTTTATTCTCTTTTTAATTCTCCCTTTGTTGATAATCCTTTTATTAATTACTATTTTAATAGAAAACATCATCTTGGAATCTTTTTGTCAGGGTGTTATTTTATGAAAACTTTATTAATTACTATTTTACCCGATTTTTTATATCTTAAAATAAGAGGAAAATAATTGAATATGGTGTGTTTGAATGTATTTCATATAACAGTTAGAAATGTATATAAGAAGCAATAGTAGTTTTCTAGATCGCTATTTGATACCTAGCATTTTTGTAGTATTTTTTTGTTTGAACAGTTTGTTGTCATTGATATATATAACTGTATTGTTGATGCATGATAAAGTCTATCGACAAAAATATATTTCCTTGTGGGGATTTCTTGTTATTATTTTCATTTCATTATATAACTCCACTAAAATACCTGAAAATGATTTACGGTGGTATGTTGATTTTTATTTAATGGCAGGAAGATTGTCTTTTAGGGATTATATTGGATTATTGACGGGGGGAAAAGAGGTGTTATATCAATGTTTTGTCTATTTTATATATCGGATTGGAGGAAATAATGAAAAGATTTTTATTTTTATAATAAGTTTATGTTCCTACATATTTTTATTTAAAGCATTATTTTTACTAGCAAAAAAAATGAAATTAAATGGAATAGAAATAATATTTTGTTGTTTCCTTTTATTCTTTTTCCCTTATATTTATGCTCTTTCTGTACACTTGGTAAGGCAATTTTTGGCAACTTCTATTATGCTTTATGTGGTATGTAAAAGGATATGTGAAGGGAAGATAAACTGGTGGTTAATAATTGTGGCAATATTGATTCATACTTCTACTGTTTTTTTCATCCCTTTTATTATGTGGGGTAAATTTAGAGAAAGAATAAATTTAAAGAATGGTGTGTTTTATTTAGTAGGTATCATCTTTTTATTATGTATGAAGTATATAGCAATTCTTATATTACCTTTTTTTACAGGAACCTTTTTATTTTATTTAGTAAATAAAGTAGCACTGGGTACTACTTATGAAACGACATTACCGATGTTTCAATTGTTTTATTCAGTTATTTTAGTGTTAATTGACTTCGGTATTATATATGTATTTAACAGAAGGTACGCTAATGATCCAAGATTTGTATATTTTTTTAATATTACACTTTTTCTTCTTTTATTTATTCTGATAAATGTGGATCAGCCGGAGTTACAGCTCAGGTATAATTTTATTTTTTGGCTTTTGACTCCTTTTTTCTTTTGTTTTTTTATAAAAGCGGTGAAAATCCATGTTTTCATTTTAAGAATGGCTTGTATCTCTCTCTTTATTTTCTGGAATGTTTATAATATAAGTATGTCTGAATGGAACTATACTTGTGCGAATGAATATTTTTTATATCCTTTTTATTTCTATCTTTTGTAAGAAAAACCTTTTTAATTATCTTTTTATATAGTAATAATGAATATAGCAATTGTTGGAACAGGCTATGTCGGATTAGTCTCCGGTGCTTGTTTTGCTGAAATGGGAGTAAACGTAACATGCGTTGATATAAATGAGGAAAAAATTGCAGCCTTGATTCAGGGACGAGTGCCTATTTATGAACCGGGGTTGGATGAAATGGTACAAAGAAACCATCGGGAAGGTCGTTTGAATTTTACAACAGATTTAACAACTTGTTTAGATGAAGTAGAAATAGTTTTTAGTGCAGTAGGTACTCCTCCTGACGAAGATGGAAGTGCAGATTTAAAATATGTGTTGGAGGTGGCTCGTACTGTGGGGAGAAATATAAATAAATATATTGTGCTAGTCACTAAATCTACGGTTCCTGTTGGAACTGCTCAAAAGGTTAAAGCTGCGATTCAAGAAGAACTGAAAAAAAGAGGAGTTGACATAGAATTTGATGTAGCCTCTAATCCTGAATTTCTGAAAGAAGGGGCAGCAATTAAAGACTTTATGAGCCCGGATCGAGTAGTTGTGGGAGTAGAGTCTGAACGGGCAAAGAGCTTGATGACTAAACTTTATCGTCCTTTCTTGTTGAATAATTTTAGAGTTCTTTTTACAGATATACCTTCTGCGGAGATGATAAAGTATGCAGCAAATTCTATGTTAGCTACTCGTATAAGCTTTATGAATGATATTGCAAATCTTTGTGAATTAGTTGGAGCAGACGTCAATATGGTACGTAAAGGGATAGGTAGCGATAGTAGGATAGGTGGTAAATTTTTATATCCGGGATGTGGTTATGGAGGAAGCTGTTTTCCGAAGGATGTTAAAGCTTTGATAAAAACGGCAGAAAAGAATGGATATGATATGCATGTTTTAAAGGCAGTTGAAGAGGTGAATGAAAAACAAAAACATGTATTATACAATAAACTTTCTAGTTATTATAATGGTGACTTGAAGGGAAAAAGAATTGCTTTATGGGGATTAGCCTTTAAACCCGAAACAGATGATATGCGCGAGGCTACTTCTTTAGTAATTATAGATTTACTACTAAAAGCTGGGTGTGTAATTCGTGTTTATGATCCTGTGGCAATAGATGAATGTAAACGGCGTATTGGAGATTGTGTAGAATATGCTACAGATATGTACGATGCGGTTTTAAATGCAGATGCCTTATTAATGTTGACCGAATGGAAACAATTTAGGTTGCCTAGTTGGGGAGTCATCTTAAAAACAATGCATACTCCTCTTGTTATTGACGGGCGTAATGTATATGATGCTGAAGAACTAGAAAATCTGGGTATTAAATATTATTGTATAGGTCGGTCCTGAAATGAAAAATAAGATATTATTATTAGCATCTAATTATCCAGCTCCAGATATTCAAATTGCTAATAATACAAATGTTGTCCATTATTTTGCACGGGAATGGGTAAAAATGGGATATGAGGTATATATTATATTTAATTATCCTATTTATTTTCGATTATTACATTGGATAGCTACCTTGACTAAGAATTTGTTAGCAAGTAGGTTTAATACTTCTGTAACTACGACGTATATAAAAGAGGATAAAGAATATGAATTGGAAGGGGTAAAGATAATGAGGATGCCTTTATATAAGCCCTTTCCCCGTGGTAAAGTTCCTACTTTTAATCTTCTAAAACAAATAGATAAGATACATAATTATTGTAAACAGCAAAAGTTTATCCCAGATTTTATTGTTGCCCATAATTTCTATCCTCATTTAGAAATAATAAATGCGCTGCGAGACAATTTTTATCCCACTTCAAAAACATGTATTGTTGTTCATAAACAGAATCTTGGCATGCTAAAATATGTAGCTAATAATTATAATGAACAAATAAAAAAAATAGACTTATGGGGATTTCGGTCCTTACCGATAAAAAAAGAGTTTGAAGATTTTGTAGGGGAGAGAAAAAATACTTTTATATGTTATAGTGGAGTACCAGCTTTCTTTTTATCAAAGATACCAAAAAGAGATTTTCAATATCCCATCTCTAGATTTGTTTATGTAGGCTCATTTATAAAAAGAAAATATCCTCATAAAGTATTGGAAGCATTGAAAATGACGGCTATGGTGGACTTTCATTTAGATTTTGTTGGGGATGGTATTTTAAGGAAAAAACTTATGAGTTTTGTACGTGAAAATAGGTGGTATGATAAAGTTACCTTTCATGGATATTTACCTCGTGAGGAAGTCCCTAAAATTGTATCTATATCTGATTGCTTTGTTATGATTAGTGAGGAAGAGACTTTTGGACTCGTTTATTTGGAGGCAATGGCATTAGGATGTATTACAATTGCTTCTAAAAATGAAGGTATGGAGGGTATTATAATTGATGGTGTGAATGGCTTTCTTTGTAAGGCGGGTGATGCAGATGAACTGTCTAGAACTATAATTAGAATAAATAGATTAACCCGGGAAGAACGTAATAGAATATCTATTAATGCCCAGGCAACAGCTTGCGCTTTGTCAGATAAAAACGTTGCTGAATTGTATGTAAAAAGTCTTTCTTCATTATTTAACTAGTATTCTATTTTTGGGGTTTATCACTCACTCTTGTGAATCCTATATGTTAGCGTCCAAGAATGACGTATAGCATACTCCAAACCAAATATAGATATTTGTTGCTGTAATCCAAAACCGATTAATATGTATAGCAACAGCGATTTTGAAAATTACTTCTTCCGCTGCAACTCGGAAGGGGTGACTAGCAAGAGTCTATCCAGACATTTTGTTTGAGAAATGAAGTACTTTATAACCTGTTTGAGAAATGGTACAGAGATACACACAACAAAATTAGTCCCAGTGAAAGCTGAGGCTCAGTAGGATTCCGGTCAACCGGAGGAGCCAATGTCGAAGTCTACAGAAACTCTGCCTGCACTCTCGCATGAGATGGTGCGTATTATGGTAGATATTCGTATGAGCAATGGTATCCACATCTAGCAGCGGAATTTGAGTCACAATGGTCTTAAACAGCTCGTGGAAAATCGGAGACTTTATGTTGACTTTGACGGGGCTGACGAGGTTCTATTCAGGCTTAAGGTACTCCAGTCAGACGATTATAATGTCTATATGTATTTGGATGACGAACGTGAGGATACCCAACATCTTTGTTGTCTGGCTCACGTCCGGGTTAAATTCAAATATGCTTCCGAGCAGGGTGGAGATAGGGATGTTGCTTTCTTCCTGGAGGCTTTTGGAGAACTTTATCAGCCCGAAGACGAATATGAGGTAAGTTAAGTACCGAACAGATGAAGGCTTGTTGTGAGAATCTTAGGGCTAAAAAGATAATAATAAAAATATAAAGCAAGCGGGATGCGATGTTATCTGATGTACATTCGCCAAGAGGTAATCTGATGGAGAAGGTACTGAAATACCTTCATACCTTTTGGTCCCAACTCTTTGTTTACTCCAAAGACAGTTCTTATACAATCAACAATTCCATTGCGGAACCATTCATACGCCCATTGTCCGTCGAGCGCAAGACCTCCTTATTCTTTGACAGTGGTGAGATGACCAGAGTCTCGGCGGCCTACCATACCATCATATCCACTTGCAGGATACAGGGTGTTTCCAGTTTGCAATACTTTAAAAGGTTTTCGCAGGTAATAGTTAACGGACATAAAGACTATGAAAATCTGCTGCCGATAATCATCGATCTAATAATAAGCTTTAAAAATTAACTATTTTTTTGAACAAATTTAATAGGTAACCGCCTTCTGGCGTATATCCCTATGCGATATATCAAAATTGGATGCTAATAAAAAATATTATAACGGTAAAGAATAGTAATATATTTAAATACAACACGTAATTATGAAAATTGATTTGATTAAGAAAAACTCAATTGTTGAGAAAGATGGTGCATTTATGCCTTTGGCTTTTGTTGATGTGGCAATGGCAGCAATCGCACTGAATGGTAAAGCTATTGGTCATGAGATTCGCAAAGAGTTCAAAAAGAATGTATTCCCCCTACCTGAGTTTCAACGACTCCAAGTTGTTGAAAACATCTCAGATTCAATGGCGGAGCATCGTGTACAATTGTTACGTTCATCTATAGATGATATAGAGATTTGATGTCTTTTCGTAATCCATTGTAATCTAAGATCAACGGAAGAAGTTTATAAATTCAACAAAAGAATGATTGACGCTTTATTGGTTCAAATTGCGACCTCTTACATTAATTATGGAGTGCGCAATAAGGAGCCACAATTAGGTCAGTACTACATTGCAGAGTACGCCCACGCTCATGGCTTTACGATTCGCATCAAAAAATATCTCTCCTCAGATCCCATTGTTACTCAGTTAACTGCTTTAATTGGTGATTTAGGGTGCCAGATTATTGGCTTCTATGTGGATTGTCTTAATCAATGGGTAATTAGAAGAATCCTGTTTGAAATTAAGGAAGCACATCCCACTCTTTGCGTTATCATTGGCGGTCCCCAGGTTACTGGGGCACCGCAACTAGCTTTGAGACGCATTCTACAAGCAGACATTGCTATCATTGGAGAGGGCGAAGTGCCTTTCACACAATTACTTTCTATTGACTGGAGGAATGAAAATGCTTTAAAAGATATAAAAGGGCTAGTTTATCGTAAAGGAGATGGAACGATTCATACTACAGATACACAAGTTCAGTCTACGGAGATAACGCAATATCCTTTTCCTCGAAGACGTGACTATTCTTTAGATACAGATATTATTTTTGATCAAATATCCACAGGAAGAGGTTGTGTTGGTCAATGTGCCTTCTGCTTTGAGGGTAGCAAGAAAAACAATTTGTTGAGACTACGCTCAGTGGAGGATGTTATAGAAGAAATTGACTATATTGTATCTCATCTTGGTAATCAAAAGTTTTTTTCTTTTTTAGATGATACTTTTGTCATACATTCAGAAAGGACAAAGAAGATATGCCAACACTTAATTAATAAATATAGCGGTGATATCAGGTGGTTTTGTGAGGCAAGGGTTGATGTGCTTTATAATCATTTGGAACTTATTCCATTGATGCTTCAGGCAGGATTGCTCAGAGTGCAGCTTGGTGGCGAATCTGGTTCACAAATGGTACTTGATGCTTATCGAAAACACATGAAGGTGGATGAATTAAAGTGTGTTGTTAGACATCTCTATAAATGTGGAGTGCCATCAATTTATATCAATTTTATCATAGGTGGTGCTTTTGAAACTCTTGAAACATTCAACGAGACTTTGGAACTGGCCATTGAGCTTATGGAAATTGCGCCAGGATGTGCTGAAGTAGGTTGTTCAATATTCACGCCCTATGTGGGAACTCCCATGTACAATTGCCCAGAACACTATGGCATTTCAATCCTTGACAAGAATATACTCTGTGGATTAGATGGTTTTATGTCGTTTTCTGAGACGGATAGCTTAAGTAGGTATAAGATTTCTCATCTCTATTCGCTTTTTGAATCGGAGATCTCGAAGAAGATGGACGAACTTTGTGAGGAGTTATCTTATAATCGAGTGTTGCAAAAGTTTGAGCTGTATCGTGATTTTGGACTTGCCGATAAATGGATGGAGACGTTAAAACACATTGAAGCTATTGAAAAATATTTCAATGCACTCTTTGAGGTAGGTTTCTATTCAATTAAGCAATTAACTTTAGAAAGTATTCAAGGCTTGGTCCCATATAGGACCAAAGAGCCAGTTTCCGATGGTGAAGCGTTTTTTAGAAATACCTATAGAGGGAAATATATTAAGACGACGGGACTAGAAGAAAGTGTCTTTCTTCTCAGCTCTGGAAAAATTACCTTCAGTGAAATTGTGTACTTGCTTAGTAAAAAACAAGAATATTCTATGTATTCCAATTTAGAAGATAGAGTTTTTAATATATATAAGCAGTTGGACAAAGAATATCTCATAATATGGAAGAAAGATTTATAAAGAATAGATTGCCTTCTACTATATCATATTGGTTGCAAAATATTTGAAAATTATCACTATTGAGTGTTCTGTCTAAAATTAAGATATTATAGGAATATTGAGTATATAAAGAGGATTGTGCTATCAGTTTTATAAAGTGTATGTATTGGTAAAAAGAAACTGTAAAATTAGGGTGATGGAATGCTAAAATATTTATTATAGTGTTGCAATTATGTTTATTATGTTGCAGTTGAGTTTTGAAACTACTATTTTGTCATTATGGTAAAGACATTGGAGTGTGGGAATCAATATGTTGATAGAGATAGAGAAGTATTTTGCGTATTATTCCTAAAGGAGATTCAATACAAACTTATTTAAGGTGAACCGCTGAAGGGAGTTATTGATAGTTTGGCTTTTAATATGAGAAGCTTTTGATTAATATTATATAAAAGTAATTTGTTTTTTTTGTTAAATAAAATCTGTTTATGAATTATTTTATCTTTGGCGGTTCCGGTTTTATCGGAACCCACTTGACTAATCTCATATCTGAGGTTAGTCCTACTGCATCTATCTATAATTTAGACTTATTAAAGAACGATCATAGTGGTAAATCCAATTATATTTTTTGTGATGTACGAAAAGAAATAGCTTTAGAAGGAGTAGAAATCTCTTCGGAAGATATGATATTCAATTTTGCAGCAGTTCACCGTACTCCTGGGCATCCTGACTATGCTTATTTTGAAACCAATATTCGAGGGGCGGAGAATGTTTGTTCTTTTGCTGAGAAATATGGAATTAAACGCATTTTATTTACTAGTTCCATTGCACCTTATGGGGCGGCAGAGGATTTAAAGAAAGAAACCACGTTGCCCACTCCTAATACTCCCTATGGTATTTCGAAATTGGTGGCGGAAAAAATACACCAAATTTGGCAGGCTAAAAATAAAGAGCGTAGCTTGATTATACTGCGTCCCGGAGTGGTTTTTGGTAAAGGAGAAAATGGCAATTTTACGCGCCTTTATTGGGGAATAAGGAAATATGAGTTCTTTTATCCTGGTCGTAAAGATACTATTAAGGCATGTATTTATGTTAAAGAATTAGTTCGTTTTGCTCTCTATCGGATGGATACTGATGCCCCTGGCACATGCGAAATATTTAATTGTACGTTTGAACCGGCCTTTACCATTGAACAAATTGTAGAGACGATGAAAAAGTCTACCGGGCTTAAAAGGCATATCTTTAAAGTAAACGGTATTTTGTTGAAGAGTATTGCAGTTATGATAGGTCCTGTTGGAGGTAAAAAGCTAGGAATTCATCCGGCACGTGTGAAGAAATTAATGATTTCTACTAACATTTCCGGAGCAAAGCTCGCACAAACCAATTATAAGTTTAAATATACCTTTGAAGAGGCAATAAAAGATTGGTTTGCTGATAACGATAACCAATATTTGAGATAAAATAATGAAAGATTTGATTACCGCGTCTATTGTTACTTATAAGACTGATCCTGAGGAATTAAAAAAATGCATTTTTTCTCTTCAAAAAAGCCCTATAACTACAATTTATATCAGTGATAATTCTCCAAGTGATGATTTGCGTTCTTTATGCCAGAATTTAGATAGAGTTTGTTATGTTTTTAACCAAGCAAATATCGGATATGGGGCTGCGCACAATATTGCAATCCGAAGAGCTTTAGCAGATAATATACGTTATCATCTGGTTATCAACTCGGATGTATATTTCGATGGAGGAGTAATAGAAGCTCTCTCTAATTATATGGATACGAATGAGGACGTGGCTCAGGTAATTCCTAATGTTACTTATCCAAATGGCGAACTACAATATGTATGTCGTTTATTGCCGACTCCTGCTAATTTGGTTTTTCGTCGTTTCTTACCTAAAAGTATGGTAGAGAGGATGAATTATCGTTATCTTTTGCAGTTTAATGACCATCAAAACCCAATGAATGTGCCTTATCACATGGGATGTTTTATGTTTTTCCGAATATCTGCATTTCAAAAAGTAGGGTTATTTGATGAACGTTTTTTTATGTATCCGGAGGATATTGATATAACTAGGAGGATGCACCGCTATTATAAGACTATGTTTTGGCCGAAAGTAACCATTATCCATGCACATCGTGCTGCTTCGTATAAAAGTAAGAAGATGCTTAAAATACACATGCAGAATATGATAAAGTATTTTAATAAGTGGGGCTGGGTTTTCGATAGGGAACGTAGGAACTTTAATCGAAGGCTTTTGATAGAACTTGGTTATAAAAGTAAGTAATGCCTGTATGAAAAAAGCTTGTTTGATTTTAAGCTTTTTGTTTACTAGCTTGTGTATCTATGCTCAGTTTCCTTATGGAACTACAGGATTATTACACATGCCAACGGCAGATATGCAACGTGATAAGACTTTTATGGCAGGGGCAGGTTTCTTGAAGCAGGGGACTACACCTGCTCATTGGACTTATGATACTTATAATTATTATGTGAATATCACTTTTCTTCCTTGTTTGGAAGTGGCATATGCGTGTACTTTGCATAAGGGTGTGCCCGGCAACTTCTGGCCTAAACAAACTTGGGGAAAATTTGTGAATCAAGATAGACAGTTCTCTGTAAGATTACGTCTTCTTAAAGAAGGACAATTTGTTAAATATATACCTGCGGTAGTAGTGGGGGCAAATGATGCATTAACTAAAATGTGGGAGGGAGGAGCGCTTTCTTCCAAAAATGAAACAGAGAATGGATATTGGAATCGATATTATTTTGCTCTTACTAAACATGTCACATGGCAGAGAATTGGAAATCTAGGAATTCATGCCGCTTATGTATACAATAAACGAATGGACTACCACCTGAATGGTCCCGCTTTTGGCGCTAACTTCCAACTCTCCCTTCCCTCCGGTTCTTTTTTACGAAAAGCATTAAATGGTGTAAATCTCATGGCAGAATATGATTCCCGTACAGTAAATATGGGATTAGGATATTCCATCTGGAAAGACCATATCAACCTAATCGGAGAATTGAATGATTTCAAACATCTCTCCGCAGGAATCTACTTTAAAGTCCATCTGAAATAATTTATTACTTCCTTTTAAATATTCCTACAATTATGAAAGGTATCGTACTAGCCGGTGGTAGCGGCACCCGTCTCTATCCCATCACCAAAGGTGTGAGCAAGCAATTGCTTCCCATCTTCGACAAACCGATGATTTACTATCCCGTTTCCGTCCTGATGTTGGCAGGTATCCGGGAGATATTGATTATTTCTACTCCATACGACCTCCCCGGTTTCAAACGCCTGTTGGGAGATGGCAGCGACTACGGAGTAACGTTTGAGTATGCCGAGCAGCCCTCTCCCGACGGACTGGCACAGGCATTCATTATTGGAAAAGAATTTATAGGAGATGACTCCGTTTGCCTGGTGCTGGGGGATAATATATTCTATGGTCAGAGCTTCACACGTATGCTAAAGGAAGCTGTGCGTACGGCGGAGGAAGAGCAGAAAGCCACTGTCTTCGGTTATTGGGTGAGCGATCCGGAGCGATATGGGGTGGCAGAGTTCGATAAAGAGGGGAACTGTTTGAGCATTGAAGAGAAGCCCGAGCATCCTAAGTCCAATTATGCTGTGGTGGGGCTTTATTTCTATCCGAATAAGGTAGTAGATGTAGCTCATACTATCGAGCCGTCTCCCCGGGGAGAACTGGAGATAACCACAGTCAACCAAGTGTTTCTGCAAGATAAGGAGTTGAAAGTCCAGACATTGGGAAGAGGCTTTGCATGGCTGGATACAGGCACGCATGATTCCCTTTCGGAGGCTTCCACTTTTATAGAAGTCATCGAGAAGAGACAAGGATTGAAAGTGGCTTGTCTCGAAGGCATTGCCTTGCGCCAGGGATGGATAACGCCCGATAAGATGCGGGAACTGGCTAAGCCGATGTTGAAAAACCAGTATGGACAATATTTGCTGAAAGTGATTGATGAATTGCGCTTGCAGTGAGTCTATTTAAGTTTAGAAAAGAAGAAAGAAAAGATATATGGAAATAATAGAAACATCTATCCAGGGAGTCGTCGTCCTGCGCCCCCGTATTTTTGAAGATGCCCGCGGCTATTTCTTTGAAAGTTTTTCCCAGAAAGAATTTAATGAGAAGGTCCGCCCCATCCGGTTTGTGCAGGATAATGAAAGTAAATCCTCTTACGGAGTGATGCGTGGGCTTCATTACCAAAAGATGCCTTGCACGCAAAGCAAACTAGTGCGTTGTGTAAGAGGGAAAGTGCTGGATGTGGCAGTGGACATCCGCAAGGGTAGCCCTACTTTCGGCAAGCATGTAGCAGTGGAGCTTTCCGAGGAGAACCACCTTCAATTCTTTATCCCGAAAGGGTTTGCACATGGTTTTGCCGTATTGAGCGAGGAGGCTGTTTTTCAATATAAATGCGATGCTTTCTATGCCCCTAAGAGCGAAGGAGGTATTCAATTGTTGGATGCCGACCTGGGTATTGATTGGAAGATTCCCGTAGAGAAAGTTATTCTGTCGGAAAAAGACCTGGGTCGTGCCTGCCTGAAAGAGAGCGTGCTTGACTTTGATTATTCCGATGATTTATACAAAACAGAATCGATATGAATATATTAGTGACTGGCTCCAACGGTCAGTTGGGAAATGAGATGCGCCGTGTTTCTTCGGCGAGTGGCGACCGTTACATCTTTACCGATGTGGCCGAACTGGACATCACGGATTTAGATGCCGTCCGCAAAATGATTGCCGATAAAGGTATAAATGTCTTGGTGAATTGTGCCGCCTACACCAATGTGGAGAAAGCCGAAAACGACGAAGCTACTGCCGACTTACTGAACAATAAAGCTGCGGAGAATTTGGCTATTACTGCCCGGGAAGTGGATGCCACGCTGATTCATATTTCTACCGACTACGTTTTTCAGGGAGATCGGAATGTCCCTTGTCGGGAAGATTGGGAAACGAATCCTCTGGGTGTATACGGAAAGACCAAGTTGGCAGGTGAAGAGGCTATTCGGCGTAGCGGCTGCAAGCATTTGATTTTCCGTACCGCTTGGCTCTATTCTTCTTTTGGCAACAATTTCGTAAAAACTATGCGCCGTCTGACCGCCGAACGCGACTCTCTGAAAGTTGTCTTCGACCAGGTGGGTACTCCGACTTATGCCTGGGATTTGGCAACCCTTATATATAAGGTGATCGAAGAACGTCGGCTTGATTCTCAGGGCATCTACCATTTCAGCAACGAAGGCGTTTGCTCCTGGTATGATTTTGCTAAAGAGATTGCTCAACTTAGCGGAACCCACTGTAATATCCAGCCCTGCCATAGCGATGAGTTTCCAAGTAAAGTACGCCGTCCCCACTTCTCAGTACTGGACAAAACTAAAGTGAAGGAAACCTTTGGTATAGACGTGCCTTATTGGAGAGACTCCCTGCAAAAATGTATCGCTGAGCTGAAAGAAAAAGAAAACGAATTGTAAACCCTACAAGTGAAGACAATGGAATTTAAAAGAAGTATTATGATTACCGGTGGAGCCGGTTTTATCGGTAGCCACGTTGTGAGATTGTTTGTAACCAAGTATCCGGACTATCATATTATCAATCTGGATAAACTGACATACGCCGGCAACCTGGCAAATCTGAAGGATATAGAAGATGCCCCCAATTATACTTTTGTGAAAGCCGGCATTTGCGATTTCGACCGGATGATGGAGCTTTTCCGCACGTATCCCATCGACGGTGTCATCCACCTGGCTGCTGAAAGCCATGTGGACCGTAGTATCAAAGACCCTTTTACTTTTGCCCGCACCAATGTGATGGGAACGCTTTCCCTGTTGCAAGCTGCCAAGCTGAGCTGGGAATCTTCGGAGAAGGGCTATGAAGGCAAGCGCTTTTATCACATCTCTACCGATGAAGTGTATGGTGCCCTTGAGTTCGACGGTACTTTTTTTACTGAACATACCAAATACCAGCCCCATAGTCCCTATTCCGCCAGCAAGGCGGGCAGCGACCACTTCGTAAGGGCTTTCCATGACACTTACGGCATGCCCACGCTTGTGACCAACTGTTCCAACAACTATGGTCCCTATCAGTTTCCCGAGAAACTAATCCCCCTTTTCATTAACAACATCCGCCACGGCAAACCGCTTCCTGTTTACGGCAAGGGTGAGAACGTGCGCGACTGGTTATATGTGGTAGACCATGCTCGTGCCATCGACATCATCTTCCACCAAGGCAAGACTGCCGGCACTTACAACATCGGCGGATTCAACGAATGGAAAAACATCGACCTTATAAAAGTAATCATAAAGACGGTGGACCGCCTGCTGGGCAACCCCGAAGGAACTTCGGAAGGGCTTATCACTTACGTGACCGACCGCAAAGGGCATGACCTGCGCTACGCCATCGACTCCACTAAATTAAAAAACGAGTTGGGTTGGCAACCGAGCCTTCAGTTCGAAGAAGGAATAGAGAAGACAGTACGCTGGTATCTCGACAATCAGGCATGGATGGATAACATAACTTCCGGCGACTACCAGAAATATTACGAAGAAATGTATCAGGGACGCTAATCTGCCGGATAATTCAAAACATTTCTTATCTAAAAGTTGTTATTTCATCCAAGAAATACCAAGTTATTAATTAAAAAGATAAGAAAATGGAAAGAATTAATTTAACGCAGATAAGAGATAGGGTATCATGGGGTAGT
>JAUUNK010000113.1 GCA_030844565.1 Bacteroides ovatus | reverse complement strand
GAATCAAGTCGCCGCCCGGTATCTGGAAGAGCACCGGGTTCCAGCAAGCTTTGCGGCGGGCTATGAGGTTGCCTTTGGCATCCTTGACGGGAGTGGTTTGTGAGTCGATGCCCGCCAGAGTTGCCTGCGGGTCGTTGAGGGCGAACACTCCGTCAGCGGCAAGAGCAGGGGCTGTCCACTCGGTGGCACCTTTCGGTTTGCGGCATACCCAAATGCAGCAATCGGGGTTTCGTTCTTTCGTTCCGCCGAAGAAGGAAGCCACGAGGTCACCGTTCTTCATCTGCACCACGGTGGCGCCGTGGCACTCGGGGAAGGAGGCGCATTCATAGAGGAACTCGTCATTCAGGATGGCGGAGTCTCCGGTAGGAATGTCCACGCTGAAGTGGTGTTTGCCGGAGCCTATTTCCTCTTTCCGACCATCGGGCAGGTGTACTTCGCCGGTGGTGTTGGCAGGGATTTCGATGTCCCATTCCAAGTGCATCGGCGTCTTAGTCCAGCGGCTGATGATTTTGCCGTAGATGCTCATGTAAGAGGCATCCACTTTGCTCAGTTCCTGGATGTCGAAAGAAGGTTGGAAAATAATACGTTTGTAGCCGGGTTTCCAGCGGTCGGCACGGATACCTGCCAGGTTGTTAAAACACCAGGGGAGTAGGTCACCTAATAGCATGACGTGGTTGCCGCTGTTCATCTTGGGGCTGGCGGTGTTGCCGTTCCAGAGTTCCCAGATGGTGGTGGCGCCTTGTGCTGCCATGTATCCCCATGAGGGGTAGGTCTTGTTGGTTGCCAACAGGTAGGCGACGTCTGCATGTCCGCGTCGGCTCAGTTCGCGCAGCAACCACTGGATGCCGATGACGCCGGTGCTCACGTGTCCTTTGTTGGTGGTGATGATGGCGGTCACAGCATTCTTTGCTACTTCTTTTATATATGGTTTGGGCACCAGGCCGAAAGCTAACGGTAAGATGTTTGCTGTCACGGTGTTGTTGCCATAGAAGATGCTGTCGGGGAACAAGACATGTCCCGGTACGGGCGAGGTGCCTTGTTTTACATGCAGGAAGCGGGCGTTGAAGGCATCCTTCATCCGATGTTCCAGGTCTTCCCATTCTTCAGCATCAGCTTTGAATCCTTGAATGGTGGCAAAACGATGCATCAGTTGCAGCATTTTCAAGTAGTAGGCAGTAGCTATCAAGGCTCCGTCCGTCTGGCGGGCAGGGTCTTTGCTATGAATCAGCTCGAGAGACTCGGGCGGAACACACCAATCGCCGTATTTGTCTTTCGTGATGATGAGGTCCTCTGTCATGTAGTATTCCCGGATGTGGGACAACCACTTCTTGATGGCGGAATAGTTCTCCTGCATCGGGCGCGGGTCGCCGAAGTGGGTATAGAGCATGTCGCAGGCCATGGGCAGGGCAGCGGGCCAGGTCACGTTGTCCGAGTAATAGTTCCAGTAGGCAGGCGCCACATCGGGGATGCAGCCGTCTTCGCGCTGTGCTTCCCGGATGTCGCGGGTCCATTTGGCATACAGGGCGCGGTTGTCGAAGAGCAGGCTTTCCCCCCAGCAACCCATAGTGCGGTCGCCCAGCCAGGGTTGGCGTTCGTTGCGTTGGGGGCAGTCTACGGGCATACCTTTGTAGTTGCTGCGGATACCCCAAGAGGCATTGCGTATTATTTGGTTCAAAGTTTCGTCCGAGCAGGTGAAGGAGCCGCTGTGTTCCATCTTGTCTTCTACCACTTCGGCAGTGAAATCCTCAGTTGTGGCAGAAGGATAACCGCTGACTTCGGCATAACGGAAGCCATGGTAAACAAAGCGGGGAGCCCAGGTGTTGTCTTTGGGTTCTTTGCCGCTGACGATATAGGTATCGGCGGAACGGGCATCACGCAGATTTTCAGTATAGATGTCACCATTGTCCTGCAAGCGTTCGGCGAAGCGGAGATGAAGGCTGTCTCCTGCCTGCCCTTTGATGCGCAAGCGTATCCAACCTGCCATGTTTTGTCCGAAGTCGATAATATATTTATTTCCCAGTTTCTGGATAGAGACGGGTTTCAGTGTTTGGGTCACTTTCATTCCCGGCATCATTTGGGCACGGAGTGTCCCGGTGGGGATGCTTACACGCTGAGCGGGCATCCACTGGCGGTCGTCATATCCCGCCTTTGTCCATGCACCGAGCTCCTTGCGGGCGTCGTATTGTTCTCCGTCATATTCGTTGTTGCTGCGGATGGGTCCTTCGCTAGTCAGTTTCCACGAGGTATCCGAAGCAATGGTCTGGCGGGTTCCGTCGGCATATTCCACGATGAGGTTGAAGCGCAGTTTAGGATAGCCGAAGTTGGTTATCTTATAAGGCTTGTAGTTCTGGCGCATGGTATAGAAACGTCCGTTGCCTAGAGTGACGCCGATAGCGTTGCCTTCCTGGCAGAGCTGGGAAGTGACGTCAAAGGTGTTGTAGAGAATCGTCTTGCGATAATCGGTGGGAGCGGGGGCAAGCACTTGGTTGCCGATGCGTTGTCCGTTGATGAAGAGTTCATAGAGTCCCAGTCCGGCAATGTGCACTGTGGCACGGCGGATGGGTTTGTTCACTTCAAATTCTTTGCGGAGATAGCGGGCGGCGAGACGGCTCCACTGTGTTTCGCTGTCGCCGGGAGCTGCGCGGTCCAGTCCTATCCATTGCCCTTTCCAGTTGGTTTCCGTGAGCAATCCCATGCTCCAAGAGGCGGGGACGCTCCATTCGCTTTCTCCTTTATTAGTATAGACTTTTACTTTCCAATAGCAGGGGACGTTGCTTCTCAGATCTTTGCCCTGATAAGCAATCCATTGGGAAGCGTCTGTTTCTATCTTGCCGGAGTCCCAAAGGTCTCCTTTCCCTTGTTCAAGCAGTTCGGGAGAAGATGCTACCAGAATGTGAAAGGCTGTTTGTAACACGTTTGGTTCATCCGACTCGATGCGCCAGCCCAAGCGGGGCTGGCGGGCATCGATACCTGCCGGATTCTTCAATTGTTCCGTGCGGAGGTCGGTCACGCCTATGGCTGCGCGAAGGATGCCGCTGAAGAACAACAGGGTGAAGAAGGAATATATAAATTTACTTCTTATCATAAGTTCCATTTCTGTTGTGCGTCGGGAAGTTCGGTCCAGTCTTTTCCTATGTAATTTTTGCTGCTGTCTACAACGATGAGCACGTGATCGTTGCCGCTGTTGTAGCCGCAGTCGGGTTGGAACTTCTGTACGCTGTTGCCAAATTCTCCGATATATTCCAGTTTGCCGTCTTTGGCTGTATACCACCAGGCATTTTTCTTGGCGCCACTGATTTTACTGAGGTCCACTTCCATGGGGCGTCCGGTGTAGTTGTATACCATCAGGTAGTCGTTGCCTCGGGTGGCGATGGCACGGTCGTAACGTTCTCCGTTTGTTCCGGCAATCACCGATTGGTCTGGTATGCGCTCGAAGAAGGGGAAGGTCAGCATAAGGTTTTTCAGGTATTTCATTTGGTTGAAACCCGGGCTGTTGAGTGCTTCATACCAAGGCTTGGTTGCGCCGTAAGCACCACCTACGCCCGGCCGGATGAACTGCATGATGGAGTTGTGTCCATAGGTATGTCCGAAGGAGCCGGCAAATACCGACCAGTAAGCATAGCGGCGTACATCATAATCCTGCCATTTCAACTCGTTGGCATCGTGTAGTCCGTGGGGGATTTCTTCATAAATAGGTTCACCGTCGATGACAGGTTTGAGTGGTTTCATAGCTATGCTGCGTTCCACAAAGCGCCAGTTGTCTTCTTCGGTATTCTCTTCGATGGGATAGTCGCCGTCGCCGAAGCGTTGACCGTAGCGGCGGTGTCCGCTCTGGAACATATTGAAGTCCAGCCAGGGAGCGTTGTTGAACCAAGTGGCGGAAGTAGTTCTTCCACGGGGGTGGAAGGTCATCAGGTGGTTCTTGTCGATGGATTTGATGGTGGCAGCAAGGGCTTCCCATTCGGCAGTCTTAACATCACCGCGGATGTCGCCGCCTATAAACCAGATGATGTTAGGTTCATCTTTATAGCGTTCGGCGAGGAACTTGCCATAAGTTTTGGCTTGGTCCACAGTCATCTCGCCACGGTTGACAGGGCTTCCCCAGATACATACCATGCCGATGTAGAGACCTTTGCGGGCAGCGGTACGGATGATATAATCCATGTGGTCCCAGTAGCCGTAAACACCTTTGCGGTCGATGTTCTTAAAATTATATCCGTCAGTCATAGAATATTGACCGTAGATGTTCATGGAAGGAACGTTGTTCAGAGTCTGTACCTGAATCACGTTGTAGCCGCGTTGTTTACACTGTTCCAGATAATATTCGGCTTCGTCCCGGTTGAGGCGTTCAGGCAATAACCATCCTGTCTCGCCCAGCCAGAAAAACGGAGTTCCGTTCTCATGTTTCAGATACCTGCCCTCTTCGGAAACAACGAGGCGGCCGTTGTTCCAGGGAATATACGTTTTCTGTGTTTTCTTCTGCCCGGTGGCTGTGGTTGCCAACGTCAGTAGTAGCAGAAGGAGAGGTAGAAATTTGAACTTTCTCATTTTCTTATTGCATTTGGTTTTAAAAAGTCGTTATACATTATATACTAAGCTCACGCGGCTTACTGTTGGTTAGCGGTGAGTCGTTCATATTCGATGGCGGCGAGTATGAACGAACCTACGGATTTGGGGTCGTTCTCAATTACCCGTTCACTGATGTAATACTCAAAAGAACCGTCACGATATTTCTTGGAATCTCCGCCCAAGCCGGCTACGGCACAACAGTTGGTGATGGTGTAGGTCCCGTCTTCTTCCGTACGGATGAAGTTATTCACCATGCCTTCGAAAGCTTTTTTCGTCGGGGCGGCATATTCTTGTCCGATGTAGCCTTTGTTAATAGCTTTGGCAAGGGTATAAACAAAAAGAGCTGTGGCGGAAGACTCGAGATAGTTACCTTTGCGATTGCCTTGGTCGGTAACTTGATACCAGGTTCCCGATTTCGGGTCTTGATACTTGACGAGTGCTTTGCAGAGTCCTTGCAGAATGTTGATAACGCTATCACGTCCTGCGGTTTCTTGTGGAAGATAATCGAGTACATCCACAATAGCGGCTCCGTACCAGCCGATGCTACGGCTCCAGAAATTGGGTGAACATCCGGTTTGGGGATTAGCCCAGCGTTGTTCACGGCTTTCGTCCCAGCCGTGATAATAGAGCCCGGTGACAGGATCATAGGTCTTTTTCGCTATAAGGAGAATTTGCCGGATGGCTTCGTTGAAGAGTTGTGGCTCGTTGAAAGTAGCCCCGTATTGTACCAGATAGGGGGAAGCCATGAAGATGCCATCGAGCCACATTTGCCGGGTGTATCTCAGCTTGTGCCAGAATCCGCCTTCTTCGGTCCTTGGCTGTTCGGACATTTGCTTGCGGAGCGTGTCCATGGCAATCTTGTAGCGGGAATCTCCTGATTGAGTGTAAAGGTCGAACAATATTTTGCCGGCATTAACGTTGTCGATGTTGAAGGAGAGATATTTCATCGTCTTGATGCGTCCCTTTTTGTCAATGAGGCTGTCGGCGTATATTTTAGCGTAACTATAATAGGTGGTGTCTCCGGTATGTTTCGCTTCTTCGAGCATGGATTTCACTACTAGTCCGTGAGTGTATCCCCAGCGGGGTTTCTTAGCTTTCTCAATCATCCACGGTTCGGGGAAGCGTTTCATCTCGGAGCGTGCCATGCGTTCGCTCCATTTCTCTGTTTCGGTCTGTCGGGGCGCCGTGCAGGCAACAAAGGCTACGGCGCCGAGGGCTACGATGAGTTTCTGGATATTTCGGTTCATATCAGGTTTGTATTTATTATTTTCCAATCAGAATATATTCTTTCCCGGCTTTGGTGGGCAGGTCGTAGAGATAAGTATCTGCTATCTCCACGGGGTTGAGCTTTGCCTGGCTGTTGACCAGCGGTTCCGGTACGGCGGGGGTAGCGTAAAGCGGGTTGGGGTTGATACCTTTGGCACGTTTCAGCTTCTTGCCTGATAGGGGGGTGAGGGAACGCAGGCGACAGTTGCCGCCATTGTGTGATTTAACAACCAGGCGGTCTACTTTCCCATTCTTCCAACTCAGGTCGAGCTCAAATCCGCCGCGGGCGATGACTCCTTTCACGGAGCCTTCATTCCAAAGTGTTGGCAAAGCGGGAAGCAGATAGATAAAGCCGTCGTGGCTCTGCATAAGCATCTCTATGATACCGGCGGTGCAACCGAAATTTCCGTCGATTTGGAAAGGCGGGTGCGCATCGAATAAGTTAGGGTAGGTCCCTCCTTTTTTCTTTTCGTTGCGCACGAGTGTGAGTTGGTCGGTAATCAGTTTATAGGCGTGGTTGCCATCGAGCAGACGTGCCCATAGGCATACTTTCCATCCCATGCTCCAGCCAGTGGAAGGGTCTCCCCGGTGGATGAGCGAAGTGCGTGCAGCATCGAAAAGCTCTGGTGTACGGTAAGGAGAAATCTGGTTGCTGGGAAATAACCCGTAGAGATGAGACACATGGCGATGCACATCTTGAGGGTCGTCCCAGTCGAACATCCATTCTTGTAACTGTCCCCAGTGTCCCACTTGCATAGGGGCCATTTCTTTAAGCCGTTGTTCCAGGCGGTCGGCAAATTCCCGGTCGGTATTCAAAATTCGGGAAGCCGAGATAATAGCTGTCCACAGGTCGAAGATAAGTTGATTGTCCATGGTGCATCCGGCTGCCGTGGTGGCTTTGCCGTTGCTGCCCGAATGTACATTCTCCGGTGAGTTGCTGGGACAGACTACCAGCCAGTTGTGTGTAGGTTCTTTCACCATGATTTCGTCAAAGAATTGTCCCGCTTCCTTAAGAATCGGATAGGCAGAGCGCAGAAATTCCACATCTCCGGTGTAGAGGTAGCGTTCCCACAAGTGGCGGCAAAGCCAAGCTCCTCCACTGGGCCATAGACCCGAAGGAGCTTTGTCGATGGCACCCGTCACTCGCCATATATCTGTATTGTGGTGCAGCACCCATCCGTTGGCGCCATACATGGTTTTAGCAGTTTCTTTTCCTGTCTGGCTGACTTCTTTTATCAGGCGGAAGAGAGGTTCGTTCAATTCGCTCAGGTTGGT
Source organism: Bacteroides ovatus (assembly GCA_030844565.1). Taxonomy (GTDB): domain Bacteria; phylum Bacteroidota; class Bacteroidia; order Bacteroidales; family Bacteroidaceae; genus Bacteroides; species Bacteroides ovatus_A. Next base: position 8,311 of record JAUUNK010000113.1, on the reverse strand, counting down.
TACTTCCGAGGGCCAATAGTTCATCTCAAGATTAATGTTGCAAGTGTATTTGCTATCCCAGGAAGGGAACAATTTATCGTTCCAGATGCCTTGAAGAGTGGCAGCTTGTCCGCCAGGCTGTGAAGAGCAAATCAGCAGATAACGTCCGAACTGAAAATAAGTGGCAACCAGATGATTGTCATGGGTTTCTTTGAAGTTCTCTACACGTTTGTCAGTAGTTACGTCTTGGTATTTATTTTCTCCTAAATCCAGCGAAGCGCGGGTCAGGTATTGACGGTAAAAGTCAACATGCCTTTGTTTTGCTTCCTTGAAGGGATGAACTGTGGCGCTTGACAGGTAGTTCTTTGCCCGCTCCGTCTGGTTGGCAGTGATGTCCTGATAATTATTGAAGTTGGTGGCAATGGAGACATATACGATTGCTTCATCGGCTCCTTCGACAGAGAGTACGCCATCGGTGCAAGCTATCTTTCCGCCTTGGTTCTTAGCGGTGAGCCGCCCTTGAAACTCTACTTTTCCCTTGAGACCCTCGTGCCAGGAAGATACTCCCGAAAGAGTTACGCAATTTCCTTCTTCCGAGGCAATCATTACGTCTTGATGAGGGGAAGTGAGTTGGGCATTGAAGGTTATCTTTCCCGGGCAGTTGGAGGTCAGCCTGACCATCACTACTTGATCGATAAAGGAAATGAGGGTCTCTCGTTGATATTGCACACCGTCCACCTCATAACGTACAATGGCACGTGCCGAGTCAAGACTTAATTCCCTGTAATAGTTTGTGTAACGGGTATGTCCGGGGAAAGCAATCCGAAGGTCGCCGAAGCTTTGGTAGGGCATTCCTGAATTAGTTTTTGTCATCACTTTTTCAGTGGCAAGTGTCTGTGCTTCGAGGTATTTTCCGGCAAAGACCAGCTCCCGCACTTTGGGTATGTACTCCAACGCGTTAGGATTGGCATTGTTATTGGGACGTCCTGCCCAAATTGTTTCCTCGTTTAATTGTATCTGTTCGATACCCGGCACTCCGTATACCATGGCTCCGAGACGTCCGTTTCCCAAAGGCAGTGCTTCGGTCCACACTTGTGCGGGGCGGTCATACCATAATTTATACTCCTGTATGGATGTGCTCTTATCCTGTGCGTGAATACTGCATAGGGATGCTACTGCAAACAGAAATGCGATTAATCTTTTTTTATTCATTTTTTAAAGGTGCTTTTATACTTTTATAAAGGACGGTGAAGTGTCGTTTTTGTACCCAACTGGCGTATAAAAGAAACTGGAATAATTAAAAGTTATCGGGCATAAGAAAAATGAACTTCCCTTTCTGGTAAAAAAGGACTTACTTTGCATAAGAGAAAGCACCGCAAACGGATGAACTGCTGAGGTGTAAGCCAGTATATATAATAAACAGGAGTAGGGAAATGTATAATTTAATTGTTAGGCCATTGCTGTTCCGCATAGAACCTGAAAAAGTGCATAAGATGCTTTTAAGCGGGTTGAGGTTTTATCACTATTTATTTCCTGTGAGGGCGTGTGTACGAAGGTATTATAAAGTTATCCAACCACTTTCGCACGGCACTCTGCGGTTTAAGAACCGGGTAGGTTTATCGGCAGGATTCGACAAGAACGGAGGGGCTTTTGACGAGTTGGCGGATTTTGGCTTTGGCTTTCTGGAAGTGGGCACGGTGACGCCTGACGCTCAGTCGGGAAATCCTTCTCCCCGTATTTTTAGGTTGGTGGAAGACGAATCCCTTATTTCACGTACGGGTTTTAATAATCCCGGTGTAGATATTGTGCTGCAACGCATTAAGAAATATAGGAAACATTCGTATGTGTTGGGAGTGAATATTAATAAGAATCCACTCTCTACCGATGAACAGGTTGTCAGAGACTTTGAACGGGTATTTACTCATTTATATGATTACGTGGATTATTTTGCTCTGAATTGGGGCAGCATAGAGGGTGAATCTTTTGCTAAAGTATTGGAAAATCTCACAGCCTTGAGGCAGGCAGCGAACAAAGCACCTGCCATTTTCATTAAATTACCAGCCGATGTAGAGAAGAAGTCATTGGATGTGGCGATTGCCCTTGCTTATAAATATTCGATAGAAGGTTTTATAGCTACCGGTCCCACGATGAACCACGCCGGATTGCATCAAACGACGGCAACCGACTTAGAGAAAATTGGGAATGGTGGTGTAAGTGGACGTGGTATCGGTAAGAAATCGCAAGAGGTAGTTCGTTACCTGTCTGAACATGTCCATCCGGATTTTTTGATTATCGGAGCAGGAGGGGTGATGACGGCAGAGGATGCGGCGGATATGATTTCTCAAGGAGCGGATTTGGTACAGATTTATTCGGCATTCGTCTATTCAGGTCCGTCCGTAGTTCGTAAAATAGGAAAGAAACTTAAACAATAATCAATATGAAGAAAATAATTTGTATTAGCCTATACGGCGGTTTGTCTCAGAGAGCATACAATTTGTCGGAGATGGGAAATGATGAATTGAAGGGTCTGGTAGAGAATGCTCCTCATGGCACTTTGTTTGTGTTTACTTGTGAAAAATCGAATGGAAATAGTGTAATAATGTGTCCGGGAGGCGGTTTTTTAAAGGTGAACCTGGAGAATGAAGGTTTCGACTTTGCCGAATGGTTTACGAACCGGGGAATCACTTTTGTTGCTTTCAAATATCGTATGCCTCAAGGAAACCCGGATATTCCTTCGCGGGATATTCGATTGGCGTTGCAAGTGATGCGGGAAAAATTTCCCGAGTATTGTGATCAGATAGGTGTGATGGGAGCTTCTATCGGAGGGTATTTGGCTGCTTATGCAGCTACCATCTTGCCCGAAGATGAAAGATCAGATTTCCAGATTCTTATGTATCCAGTGGTGGGCATGGAGGATAGTTTGACACATCTTCCTTGCCGGGAGCGGATGTTCGGAGATTCTTATTCATCGGAGAAAAGGGGACAATATTCACCCATCGAACATGTGACTCCCTCCACTTCCAAGGCGTTTGTGGTGGCTGCTGCGGATGATGCTGTGGTAAGTCCTCAAAATGCTATTTTATATGCTGCCGGCTTACAGAAAGCAGGAGTCTCTGTTTCTCTTCATATATATCCTGCGGGAGGACATGGCTTTGGCTATAATGACAGTTTCCCGTATAAACAAGAATGGCTCCATGAGTTGGAAAAATGGTTGACGAATTGTTTGTAATCTTTGAAATAGAGTTGGTTATCAGATAAGTCTTATCACCGAAGCTCCCCGATGTCACTTTGTATGGGTCTCTTTTTTCTGGAATTTGTGATTTTGTTTTGGGAGCTTCGATGATATAGATATTATTTCTGGAGCTATTCGGATAACCTCTTCAAGTCGCAATGCTGACGGAAATCAGAAAGATAAAATGTGTATTGCGGATAAGCTTGCAAGAAAGGAACAATCTTTTTTAGAAATGCCGGCTTGTCGAACAAAAGAAGGTCAATATAGCAACATTCTTGCCCTATGGCGCCACCCAACAGAATTCCCAATCCGTCCGGTTCCAACAGTTCCGCTTCCAGGCGATCTTCCAGTTCGTATCGGAAGTCAAGTGTCTTTTTTCGATTATCCTCTTCGCTCTCATGCGGAAAAGTAAGGAAAACAGCTTGTGCGCCGAATTGATTGATGTGATCGAACAGTTTGGTGGAGTCTTGATAATATTGAGCAACTAAAGGTTCAAAATTGGTGCTTCCCACTATTACATCATATCGCAGTTCTTCGCTTTCTTCCGGTTCAAAGTGATAGCTTGTATATATTTGCTGAGGATTCTCGTATACTTCATTCTCATGAGCTTTTATTGTTTCTGTGATATGATTCCGGAGCTCGGGGAGTGGTATCATGTCATCCGACAAAGCGTTGGCACGTTCCACGTTAGCAATGTATTGATAAGAAAGTCCTTCGCCCAACATAATTTCCATCATGATATAATAGGCATTGTAACTTTGTGCCTCGGGTAAAGAACATAGATTGGTTTCATAAAATGAAATGGTAAAGTTGTTTTGGTCTTCCTGATAAGCGGCTGCAACGCGTACATTTGCCATGTCTATCTGTACCCCATACATGGCAAAAGAGAAGGGAGTGTCCATTCCTGGATTAGAAGGATAGAACTTCCATTTATCCTTGAATTGCTCAGGTAAACGAGAAACTAAATAGGGATAAAGATAGAACAAATCTGAATTACCTTCTACAGAGAAGGTGAACTCATGATTTCCTCCTATATTGAAATGTACGTCTTCGGAGAGCAAATCTGTTCCCTCCGAAATAAAGGTGACCACTTGATTCATATCATATTCGTTGCGGTTTTCCACCATGTCCGAGAGTCTGGCTTCGTTTGCTGTGAACCATTTCCAAAAATCTTCCACCCGTTTTCTGAAAGGTAATCTTGAATGGCAACTGCGAATAAAATTAAGTGTATCTTCATCTTCGGGAGTCAATTCATCTGCTTTCTTGAAATGAAAGAGGGCTTCTTTATACCTCTCCAGAAAATAAAGCGAATAGCCTATACGAAAGTGCCAGTTGGTATTTTCTCTTCCCTCTTCCTTGATGGCTTCGAGTAAACTGAGAGCTTTTTCATATTCACCGTCATAATTGTAAGCACGTGCCAGCAGACCAATAGTTTCAAAATCCCTTTCTTGGGGAGATATTGTCTCCAATGCTTCTATTACTTTACCATGTTCTTCTGCTTCTGTCCAGCTGTTAATCTGTTGTAGGAATGTACTTTCCATAGTCTTTATTTTTATATGTAGTTTTATTATTTAAGGGCTCTTGAAAATCTTTTCATTTTCCAAAGATAGAATAAAATCTTGAAAACGAAGAGTCTATATAATCTTTTCTCATACGAAAATAGTAAAAAGTTTCTCACTTCCGCTTTTTTTATATACTTTTGTTACATTCAATTTTTAATAGAAAAAGATTATGAAAAATGCAAAAGTTTTCTCTATGTTGGTTATGTTTTTATTCTTGTTTGTAGCAGGGATACAAGCGCAAACCGTTATTCCCAGTAAGAAATACATTACAAAAGAAGTGAAAAATGTGAGTGAATTCCATTCTATCGAAGTGCTGGGTAGCCCTGACGTTGAATACCGTCAAAGCAAAGACTCAAAAACGGCTGTTTCTATTTACAGCTCGGACAATCTGGTAGATTTGGTGGAAGTATCTACGGTGGATGGTGTCTTGTTGGTGAATATTAAACACGGGGTTAATATTCGTGGTGACGTACGTCGGTTGGTAGTGATTGCTTCTTCCCCTTCGTTGAAGCAGGTAGACATCAAAGGCTCTTCAGATGTGTTTCTTAAAGGAATAATTAAAGGGGAGAGTCTGCAACTCAATGTGAAGGGGTCTGGAGATATTGATGCTGATAACCTTGAATTTACCCATGTGTTTGCTAGTATAAAAGGGAGTGGAGACATTGATTTGAAAAATGTAAAAGCAACCAATGTAAACATGCAAGTGAATGGGTCTGGAGATGTGAATGTGAAAGGCTCTGCTCTACAGGCTACGTTGACTGTGAGAGGCTCTGGTGATATTGTTGCGGATAAATTGCTTGCAACCCATACAATCGCGACGATTGCCGGTTCAGGTGATATAGATTGTTATGCTTCTCAGCAACTGGATGCTAAAGTTCAGGGAAGTGGAGATATTGATTATAAAGGACATCCTTCGGTTGTAAACAAGGAGGGCAAGAAAGATAATATTTCACGAAGATAGGAAATAATTCTTTCAGGAATGAAAAGTAGGGGCAGGCAAAGCTGTGAGTAACGGGGATTTGCTTGCTCTTTGATTATTCTAGGAATGATCTTGTATAAAATCAATGAATTCCTTAAAAGACGAGATATGTCCAGTTTCTTTGGTATTTATTTATTTCATTAATTCATTATGTATATTTTTTTACTTATTCTATACCATTATTAAACTCGTCTAATTGCAACAGTTGCATGAAATAGTCGTGCTTTGACTCCCCTATCCTGTAAGATGAAGCATCTTTTATAGTAACTTTCCCCGCTTTTCTTGTCACAATTTTCCAATGTTGATAAGGAATATTATTGATAATATAAGGATGATGACTTGTTAATATGAACTGTATGTTTCGTTGAGAGTTAAGAATATCATTTGTTAGTTCGTCAATACAGTTTACTCCCAAGCTATTTTCGAATTCGTCCATTAATAATAAACTTCCTTCGGGGCAAAGATATAATTCGCATATCTGTATTAAACTTCGGAGCATGCCTGATGATATATCTTCTTGTGTCATCCTAATGTCCTCACTTTGTGGAAAAATATCTATATATCTTCTTTTTATAGATTCAAACAGGCTTTTATCCTTTTGCTGGGAAACTATTAATAATTTAAGTCCTAGAAAAAAACTTTGGTCAATTATCTCTTTTTGATTCGGACCGTTGTAAAGGCGCATAAGTCTGGCTAATAGTTGATCTTCTATGAAAAAGGATATATACGGAGTGATATTTTCTATAAATTTAATTTTTAAAAGCCCTGTATATACTGTTGCTATCGAAGGTTCCTCTTTGAGTAAGTAGACCACACTTTGGTGAGCAGCTAATTTTACAGTTTCCTTACCTTGAAAAAGAATTCTATTATTTTCTCTTTTAACAATTTCCTTATTGTCTTCTGTTAATTCTTCCCATAAGAGATTAGCTTCCTGCCGACTTTCATTGACGGCATATAATGGAGTATCTATTTTTTCCATTCAGCGACCGTCCGTTTGCTATGTTGGTTAAATTATTAATAGCATGTAATATCTGGGTTTTTCCTACTCCTAAAGCTCCCACCAGTAGTGTTAGTTTTAGGAGTTCTAGATTTTCAAATCCTCAATTTCTGGCTTTATCGAAATAGCTGAAATTTATAATTCTCATAACGTCTTTCTTTATGTTACAAAGATATTGTTATATTCTCATGTAACAAATAACTAGAGCAATTTTGTTTGTAATAGAAGATAAGTTCTCCAAATACTCCACTGCAGCTTTGCCAGCCGAGTTTATTGAGAGATAATTAACATATAAAAGAAATAGCGTAATAGAAAAATGCGACAAATGAGTCTTTTTAAGATGATGTAAATAGCATAAATCTACTTTCTCCAAACCGATTAAAAGGAGGAATTTCTTGAAGATTGTCACTTAATTATTCCCCATTTTCATCTTCTTTATAAAAGTTCCCTCTTATTATTTTGAGAAAATAGAGCCTTTCAAGAAGAAAATGGCGAATATTTGTTCCAGATAAGTAGGAAACATTCATGAGGATAAAAAGATAAAGTGATTTAATATGAGGTTATATAGTGTGTGAAATAGTTTGTTTCCTCTGATTTGCTATTAATATGATTCTTTATATACGCTATTGGAAACTTACAGAACATTTCTAATTCTCCTGGAATGGAATAGAATCGAAGGTCTCTACCTTCCTCCGAAACAAGACCGAAAATAAAGCTTAAGTTGCCCTCGTACATCTATCTTTTAGGAATATAATCTGAAACGCCTCTGATAATCCCTTTTTTCAGGATAGCTACACCATAAGGATGGGATGGTGTAGCTATCCCGTTTGCATGGCTACACCATCCTGTGCCTATAGCTACACCATCCTGAAAGAAGGCAATTAGCTCAGGATATTATGAAAAAAGATACCAGATACGAGGTTTACCTTATCCATATAGTTGTACCTTGTTTGAATGACTTTATCGGGGGATTCTATTTGGAATAATAGATTGATACATGCTGATTGAGCAAATTGGGTGAATAAAATTAGAGATAAATTCTCCGTAAAAAGCGGAAATACGTATCTTTGTGCAAAATGAATTAAAAATATACCCAGTATATGAGTAGCAAGATTTATCCCATCGGCATACAGAATTTTGAGAAAATTCGGAGAGAGGGCTATTTTTATGTTGATAAGACTGCGTTGATTTATCAGTTAGTCAAGACGGGGAGTTACTACTTCTTGAGTCGTCCCCGCCGTTTCGGAAAGAGTTTACTAATCTCTACGCTCGAGGCATATTTCCGCGGGAAAAAAGAACTTTTTGAAGGCTTGGCAATCGAACGGTTGGAGAGGGAGTGGATTCAGTATCCTGTGTTGCATATTGATTTGAATACACAAAAATATGATACGCTGGAAAGCTTGGAGGATAAATTAAATGGTGTATTGATTGAGTGGGAGAAGAAGTATGGTGCTGAACCCTCGGAAAAGTCTTTGTCAATGCGCTTTGAAGGTATTATCAAACGGGTATGTCTACACGAAAAAAAAACGGTGGTGATTTTGGTAGATGAATATGATAAACCT
>JAUUNK010000112.1 GCA_030844565.1 Bacteroides ovatus | reverse complement strand
CTCATAATACATAGGTATTTCTCCCAAGAAGAGAATGTTATCACTAACTTGCATAGGAGTAGATATTAAATTCAAGTCAATAACTTTAGCCATTTCCTTTTTTGAAAAAGGAGAACCAATATTTATACCATTTTCAATCCTTGTATTGAAAACATCAGGGTGTGCTACAAGTTTAGTGTTACGTAGCGAAACCTTATTAATTAAATATTTTAGTCCTCTTGTATGGTCGTTATGTCCATGTGAAAGGACAACTGTTGAAATACTTGCTAAATCAACATTTAGCGCTTTCGCATTTCTAATAAACACATCTGAATAGCCGACATCAAAGAGAATGTTAGTATCATCATCTTCAATATAGTAACATACAGCAGGTTCACCTTGATAATAATTATCAATTATAGTATTATTATCGACAAGTACAGTTATTTTCATCTAAGTACAATTTTACAATAACTATTTATAAAAATATATTTAAAACAAATAGCATTATTTTCTAAATGCGCTTCCAACACGTAGTTACCTATGAAAAATCAACTAAATCCTTGAAAAGTCCGATATATAAGGCGAGGAATCCTACCTTATCTTACGACAAATAGTGTTATAAATAATCTGTGCGGATAGGTGTAAATATATCTATTATTGTGCCTTCTTCGATAACTTTTACAGAGTGCGGTACATTTTCAGGAATAACATAACTATCGCCAGTTGTTATCAATTCTTCGTTGTCGCCAATAACGATACTAAATTTTCCAGATATAACATATCCACTTTGTTCATTCGGATGAGAATGTATAGAAGCGTAATCGCCTCGTTTATAATTCATTTTTGTTATCATTGACTTTCTGCCAACAGCCAATACATCGAAAGAAACACCTTTAAACTCTTTTGTCTGAGCATCTGCTGATTTTGTTACCATATTAAATGACTTTTTTTTAATTAGGCAAAGCTACAGAGAGTTATAAAGAAAAACGTTGATTAAAATCAAGACTTTCATTTTATTGAAACTTTTCTTCTAATTCTACTTAAAGTTTCAGGTGTAACCATTATATAAGAAGCTAATTCTTTAAGCGTTACTCTATTAAGAATATCCGGACAACGTTCTGTCAATTTTATGTATCGTTCTTCTGCAGTATCACAATACATAGAAATCATTCTTTGCTCAATAGTGAATAATACAACTTCCGATAATCTTCTACCGAAATATTGCGCTTCCATACTACTATTAAAATAGGAATTAATATCAGAAAGAGAAAGTTTATATATAACAGATTTTTGTATGGATTGAATATTCAGTATTGAGCGATAGTTATTTTGAGAAGATGAGTAATTACCAAAAAAATCATTCTCAAAAGCATATGACAGAATATGTTCTTTCCCGTCAGAGCTATCGTGGGTATAACGAAAAGCTCCTTTTTCAATATATCCAATAAAGGGAGAACGATCACCAACCCGACAGAAAAATTCATTTCTATCAAATTCAGTACGTACACCTTTTCTTAGGAACAGGTCGGCAAAAAACTGAAAATCAACCATTTCTCTATATGTATTAAATTCTCCCATAAAACAGCCTTTTTATAAATTTGAAAATGCAAAGTTATAAAAAGGCTTTTGTATAGGACTTATATTTATTGTAATTCAATCTATTACATTTCTTCTTTCATATATATTAACCCTTTTTTATACCCATGTTCATATGCCGTATTCAATCCTTCTTTAGTAATTGTATAGAAATCCAAACCTATCTCTTTTAATTCAACATCCGGCTTTATCATATCAACCAGAACTTCTTCTATTTTAGCGGGAACTTCTTCTTGCATAAATATATTAGTGAAAACTTTTTCTTTTTCCGTGCTAATGCATATTATTCTTTTACACTTTAGTTGGGTCAAAAACTGAGTGGGGAAATGTGAAGTGTAACTTCCATCTATATAAGCATCGTTTTCAATGTAGGCCGGAATCTTCCATGCGTGCAACATTCTGGTTGTTGCATAAGCAACCTCATTAAAGTTTTCTTTGGTAAGTAACCGTGTCCTTTCATCGGGGTATGTGTCGAAAAGTTCTGCTTCAAGATTTTTATCCTTCCATTCCGTTTTGTGTCTCATTGCGTTTAACAATATTATTTGTCCCAACCTTTTTGCACCCTCTGATTGTGCAGCGACGACAGCATCGCTTGTTATTATACGACTGACCGCTATTGCCAAACGACTGGAAGATGGTTTCCACAAATTACTTTGTATTACGGATAAAAGTTTCTGTATGCTATGTTGCATTGCCCTGCTTTGGTCGCTACCGTCTTCCTGACTTATCCTATAGCCATTTTCCCATAAGGATAAGTCTAATTGTTTTACTCCTCTGAAAGCGGCGAAAGCTGCAATTAAAGCTGAAGAAGAACAAGCCGTATAAACATCAGCAACCAACCCATTTTCTTCAAATGCAGTTAATACCCCTTGCGTGAAAGCGTTTTTATAACCACCAGACAGGCAACAAATGGCAACTTCATTATTATTTTTCATACAATCAAATAAAATACTATTAATGAATACTTTATAATATCATTATAAATGAATTTCTCTTAAACTGCAAAAATACGCACTAAGACAATAATGTTTCTTGATTGAAATCAAGAAACATTACTACTATTCTTTTAGGTTAGACTGAAAGAATGTTCTCAATAGACATATGGTGTTCCAGCCACTCTTTCACACACTCCATGTTGTATTCAGATGTGATAACAGCCATATGTTCGTCTGTCTGCGTGAAACGGGTGCTTTCATAACAATCGATCCATTCTTTGAGCGAAGCCACGCCCCACGCCTCCACGTCGTCGAAATAGTTGTCCAACGTGCGGATCGGCTCCGCAAAGGTTACTATAATTGTCTGGTAGTTTACAGTGCTTGTTTCCATAATTTGCTACATATTTTAATTGATTAAATCCTTGTATAAAGTCCCGTTACGGAGGTGAAAATATCCTCCAGCATATCGCAGTAAACACCCTTGTAAACCGCTATGTCTTTTGTTTTGATGTCGAAATGTTTGCTGACCGTCATACGGTAAAAGCGCATCCGATAAGTATCCGTAGGCTCGTCGAGCAAGATTTCCAGACGGTTGGCAGAGGTCTTGTTCCGTGAGAGGTTCATACGCAGGCCGTTTCCCAAATCTATAAAATCCCGGCTCCCTGTCATGGCGACAAAGCGCTTGCCGCCAATCTGCTGTAATATAATCGTTGCTATCATTGTTTTGCTTCTTTTTTCCGTTGTAACCATTCGTTCCTTTTAGTTTGACACGCCTCCAATGTCGGGGCGACACAGGAGAACAATTCGCCGTCCGTATGTCGATAGTCGTATTGACAAAGACGTTTCTTCCTGCGGGGAGAAAGAGATAGGGTAAAATACTCGTGGCGCTCTTCTCCTACCGGACAAACCGATACGCCGTTTACATTCATTCTTGTTTTCATTGCCTTGTTGTTTATCGGGTTAAAACTCTGCTATCATTAGTCGATGCTCGAAATACTTTGTCTGGTCGCTGGGCTTACGCTGATGCACCCACAAGTGATGTGCACCGAAGCCGTACACGAAATAATCGTCGAGTGGTATCTGGTCTTTCAGCCGTTCGATACCTTTGCGCAGGTCGCTTTCTTCACACGCGAAGAGGATTGTATTTATCAGTCGGAAATATGCCTCTGTAACCTCGTCGCAATAAGGGCAGAATAAATTTTCAATCGTTACTTTCATGATGCTGTATTTTTAATTGTTACTATTTTGTTGCTCGTGAATTATCGTATCGTGGCCTCGATGATTTCTTGCAGGTATTGGGGATTTATCTCACTGAAAGCGTAATGAATAAACTCCTGCTTTGCCTCCCTGCACAGCTCCGAATAAAGAGCCTTAAAACTGCTGATATTGCCGTTCAGGTAGGTTTCTACCATATACTCGTAAATGTTGCCTACCTCGTAATATTTGTATTGCTGCGCTACTGTTTTTCCATACCGTTTCATAATCATTGTAATTAGAGTGTTAATAACCAAAAGAGAAAACCGGAGAAAGCAACCGCAGAGAGCAGGAAAATGATGCACCCGAACAGAAAGCGGATGATGCCCGAAACAACCTCTTTGCAGAGCCATAAACCTATCGACCACGCCCAGAAGCTACCGCCGAACATACTACTGGCAAACACCGCCAGAACTACCCAAAATGCTATTTTCAATACTGCTTTCATCTTTGACCTCCTTTTTTCGATTTGATGCGGATTTGAGAGCTGAGGGAGTGAGTTTCTTATCTTAATCTGCCTCTCGTTTATCCGACATTTTTTTTGATGCGTCTTTCGGTCGCGTCGGTCGTTTCGTTTCAGGGGCTTTTCGGTGTAGAGGTTAGGACGTACAAGGTTTTGGCGAAAAATACCTCGCAACCAACGGGCGCAGGGAAGATTTTTTGCCAAACCGGAAGGCTCGACCTTGTACGTCCGTTAAGACCTCGTAAACACCTTTGCACCTGAGAACGAATCGACCGATGCGATGGGAGGACAGCCTAAATGGAGGTAAACGAATTATAAGGCAGATTCGAGAAAGTGTAAAATAGCGCCCGCGCTATTCAGAATGAAAGGGGGATTGGTTACAATCCTAAAAGCAGCGCTTTGAGAAGCGCATAAAAAAAGCAGGTATAAACCTGCTATATAATTCTATGTTAGATGATTCAAGCATAAAAATATGCTGATCTTTTGCTATATCCGATTTTTGATGTATATTTGCATAGAGTTGTTTGAAAGATATGCAAAGCGCGGCAAGTTAGAGCAATAGCACTTTTGCCAAAGCATTACCTACCTAATCTCAATGCCATAATCAATGGCTTATCTTCAATAACTTATCTCAAATCCGCATTTTTTATTAGAAAAACGTCCATGTGGGATTAGTCTTAACAAGTAAAAGTGACACGTTAGTATACAAATGCAACAAAACCGCTTTTAGAGAACGATGGAAAGGGGGCGGATTTTTCTTTTTCCAGCCTGTCCGGAGTCTCTATTTCTGGCAAATTACTTATTTTATATTGCCCAATACCCATTTTTTTAGGAGTAAAATCGTCTTTTCTTTGGAATTATTACGGTTAGAAAGGAGCAAAAGCAGGAACTTTTATTCTAGATGAAGAGAAAAAACACATAGTTGTAAAAAACATAAGAATTATATATGTGAGTGGTTGCTTTGCGAAAGCTCTGACTCTCTCTTTGTTTCCTTTCATTATATTGCTTTATGTCTATTTCCGTAAACTTATTGATAATCCCTGAATCTTTTAGAATCTGATAAAATTTGTTTGGAACTACTTAGCTACAAAACAAAGCGAGAAATAGAAATTAGAAATGCCTTGCGTTTATCTTGGAAAAAAATCATCTCATAAAACCCTTTAGACAGGATGGCTACACCATAAGGGGCAAAGGGTGTAGCTATCCTGCTAAAAGGGTGTAGCCATGCCAACAGGATGACTACACCCTCCCAATCGGGAATCAGAGGATAGTAAATTTACGAAAAAAAATGAGTGATGTTTCAGTTTATTCGTTCATATAATTATATGTTTCTCTATTCTTCTTCCTCTTGAGTTAACCTGATTAATTCACCATGTTGCCGGAAATCGGACAGATAACAGGGATAGGGGGAATGGTTTCGGAGGAAAGGAACGATTTTATCTAGGAATGCTCCTTTATCGAAGAGCAACAGGTCTATATACATATTATCTTCCCCCATAGCTCCCCCAAGCAGAAGTCCTAACCCGTCCGGTTCGAGCAACTCCGTTTTCAGACGGTCTTCGAGCTCATAACGAAAATCAAGGACTGTCTTTTTATCTTCTTCCTCTTCGCTGCTATTGGGAAAAACCAGGAATACAGCTTCTGATCCCAACTGGTTCAGATGGTCTGGCAAGTCGGTAATCTCGTTGTAATAATCGGAAAGAAGAGGCAGGAAGCAAGTACTTCCTACAATCACGTCATAACGTAGCACCTCCTTTTCCTGTGGGGTAAAATTATAGTTGGTATAACATTGTTGAGGGTTGTCAAATACTCCTTGGTCGTGCGAGGTTAGTGTATCAATGATATATTCCCGTAGTTTAGTAAGTGCTATGGCATCGTGACCCAGGGGAGCTTCAGCACGTTCCACTTCTTTTATATATTGATAAGCAAGCCCTTCACCCAGCAAAATTTCCATCATTATATAATAAGCATTATAGCTTTCCGCTTCGGTCAGGGAACAGAGCTCCTTTTCGTAGAAACGGATAAAAAAGGTATTGTTATCTCCTTTATAGATGGGGGCTACCTGTATATCTGCTATAATTATAGTAACCCCATACATCTCGAAGGAGAACTCTTTATCCGTTCCGGGATTGGAAGGGAAAAAATGCCATTTTCCCTTGAAAGTTTCCGGCATACGGGAGACAAGATAAGGATAGAGATAAAATAAGTCTATGCGTCCTTCTATGGTAAACGTAAATTCATAATCTCCTCCCAAATTGAAGTGCACATCTTCACATATCAAACTGGTTCCTTGAGAGACACATTCCACGATACGGTCGACCTCATATTCTTCCCGCTTCTCTACCATGTATGCCAGCGTCGGTTCGTTGTCGGAAAACCATTTTCAGAAATTCTCTACGCGTTGTTTGAAGGGTGTCTTGTTGTCTATTATATCCTTATTTTAAGGTAATACATTAAAGAAGAAGAATTGAAAGTCTGCTGCCACGGGAGGCTGCGGCTCATTGCTGTCAGTTTGGATATAAACGGCAATGCTGCCGGGTGTATAATCAAACGTGAAATGCTTTGTATATTTCCTTTCTTTCCCGTCTACTCCATATTCTATATAAGGTAGAGGAACTTTCACCATATTATCTCCATCCCTGACGAAAATATAGCCCACTGCCACTCCGCTTTCATAGTCATACTCATCCAGCTTTGGGACATCGTAGACGACTCGGTAAGTGATAGAACCGTCTTCCGTGACGAGTTCTTCCCAGTCATTGACTTTTGTCGTTAATTCAACCAATAGCGGGTAAAGATCCGTTCCGTTACCCGGAGGGCCTTGCGGTCCTTCTGGTCCTTCCGGTCCTTCGCAAGCAATGAAGGCGAAGACCGTTAACATCAACATTAGCAATTTTTTCATATCTGTTTTCATTTTAAAAAGTGATTTATAAAACGTTCTTTGTTATTTTTTCAACGTTGCGATCATCAATATATTATTATCATTTTCTTTCAGGGTCGATATAAACTCTTTCAGTTTGTCCACCTGATTTTCGGGGCAATTACCGGCGGCGATATGCTTTTCCAATTTCTCTTTCAGCACCATTGGTTCGTAGGTATCAAAGAAATAACCGTCCTGAAAGCGTGGTACAATCTTTAAATTGCCTAAGAAATCATTGACTATTTCTACTTGGGATGCTTCGCGAGTCGTTTTGTTTACCATAATGGCTTTCCCGTTTTTGCCTACTATAAAAACCCAGTAATGCCGGGGTAGTTCATTGAATATAAAGAAATCACTTCCTTTTTTCTCTTTATCCATTGCCAGTGTGAAGCATGCTTTTATTTCGTTTTGCGCACTATTGTAATGATAAAGTGTGTCGGTGCTTGTGAGCATAAAAGGAAAATGGGCAGCATTTCTGTAGGACCACACTTCATTTCCGAAACCTACTCTTTTTCCCTCTTTGTCTTTCAAAGAGGTTGCCAGTTCTTCTACATAGGCATACTTGATGCTGTCTGTGCGGAAGGTTTGGATATTGGCAGCTACAAACTTGTTGTCCATGTCTTTGAAACACAAATGAACTAAGGACAAGGTGGAATCCGGATTCAAAAAGAGTCGTGCCTTGTTCAGTCTCTCTCCTAGGTTTATTTCTTCTTGAAATTCTCCCTCCAGGTTATATCTTAAAATAGATTTGTCCACGAAAGAAGTCAAATAAATGCTTTTTCCTTTTTCGTCAATCACAACGTCGTAGTCGGAACGGTATTCACCCGGACCTTGCCCTATGGAGCCTACGTTACCGATAAATTTGCCGGACTTGTCGAATAGTTTAACAGGACTGTTATCTCTTGGGCGCACACAAATGTAATGATCAGAAAAAGCCATCCATTGTAGTTTGAAGTAAGCCTCCTCTTTGGTTTCCAGCCGTATGATTTGGAAATTGTCCGCGAGTTCGCTCAACGGTACATCTCTTTTCTCCGTCACTTTAGATTCATCACATACCATCACTGAAGAATGGTTTAGTTGAAGTACCGAAACACTTTTATTGTCGGACTGGCAGGAGAGAAGAAGCCCGGACATAATTAAGAACAAGATGCTTTTACTGTTTTTCATATTATACATATTGTTAGTTATCAATGTGTTTTATTTAGCTCGTGTACGCATAAAAGTTTTACTGTTTTTTCTTGCACGGCGTAAATGTAGGAAATAAAAGTGAAACGTCGATAATAAGTAGATGATTTTCCCGAGCTGATTACAAAACTGCCTCTGGTACGTCCTTCTACTAGAAACTCTATAAACCAAGATGATGAAAAAGAAATTCTTTAAACCTATCCTTTGGATATTGATATTAGCAGAATGTTTTCCTATATTTGCTGTTGCCACGCCGAAACAGGGGGAACAACGTTATAAAATAGCCGTATGTGATTGGATGATTTTGAAACGGCAAAAAATCGGTTCTTTTCAGTTGGTACACGAGCTGAACGGTGATGGTGTAGAACTGGATATGGGAGGACTTGGTAAGAGAGAGATGTTTGATAATAAACTACGTGAACCACAATTTCAACAATTATTTCGTGAAACAGCGCAGAAATTTCAGTTAGAAGTTTCTTCTATCGCTATGTCCGGCTTTTATGGCCAGTCCTTTTTAGAACGTGCTAATTATAAGGATTTGGTTCAAGACTGCCTCAATGCAATAAAGGTGATGGATGCTAAAGTTGCTTTTCTTCCGTTGGGAGGCATAAAAGCCGGTTGGGAGAACGACCCCCAACAGCGGGCAGCGGTAGTGAAACGCTTGAAAGAAGTAGGGGATATGGCTGCTTCGCAAGGAGTAGTGATAGGAATTGAAACCCAACTGGATGCCAGAGGGGATGTGAAGTTGCTGAAAGAAATTAATTCTCCGGGTATTAAAATCTATTTTAAGTTCCAGAATGCGTTGGAGAACGGACGCGACTTGTGCAAGGAACTGAAAATCCTCGGAAAAAAGAGAATCTGCCAGATTCACTGCACAGACACCGATGGAGTGACTCTACCTTATAATAAGAGACTGGATATGTACAAGGTGAAAAAGACCCTTGATAAAATGGGCTGGAGCGGATGGCTGGTAGTGGAACGTTCGCGCGATAAGAATGATGTGCGCAACGTGAAGAAGAACTATGGCACCAATATCGAATATCTCAAAAGAGTTTTTCAATAATCAAGCGATTTAAGGGGGTAGCGAAACTTTCTTTTAAAGAAAGTGATTACATTTTTTAGTAAAAGGCGTCTATCATAAAAGAAATTTAGAATTTGAACATAATATATTATTTTTAATTAAAACTTAATCTATGAAGGGTAAGATGAAGATTAAAACCAAAATCGTAGGCGGCATTTGTTGTTTGTCGATGATTTTCTTTGTCTCTTGTGCGAAAGGCTTCGATGATAACGAAAGGTTTTCGGCAGGAGTGAAAAATGCTCAATTAGAATCGCCGAAGATTGACGATAGTAGCTTTTCGACGTTAACTAATGCAGATGGTACTGAGAGTGTAAAAGTTGCCTGGCCTGTGGTGATGGGTGCGGGAGGATATTTGCTTAATGTACTTCTTGTGGAGGATCCCGAAAATCCTGCAATTACACTGGAGAATCCTATAGTTGTCATGAAGGATAGTATTGTAGATGGTTCTTCTGTTGTGTTTAATAAGACGGAAGATGCTACCTATAAAGTAAGTATTAAGACATTAGGAAATCAGAAACTTAACAATAAGGAAGCTGAAGAAACTACAGAATTTCGATATGTCGCATTGATTCCCGCTTCTACCATTCCTGTAGGAGAAGATATTGCTGAATATATTAATAGTCACCTGCAAAATAGTGATAAAGAACAGGCTTTTGCACTGGAAGGCGGGCAGACTTATACTTTAGATGATATAGCGGATTTGGGGTTGAATGTGGTTACACTTCGTAGTACGGATAAGGAAAACCGTCCAGTGGTAAAAGTAGGTCCTAATGGTGGATTGGTAACCCAAGCGGGTTTAAAGGTGAAATTTATTAATTTTGATTGCACCGACATGACACAAACCGGCTTTTTGACTCTTAGTGGAGAGCCCAGCGAATCTCTTTCTACAAAAAGCCTGGGTTATCAAGAGGACGGAGCCAACCAGAATGGTTATGTTATTAATAAGCCTGTAATCATTCAGGAGTGTAATTTTAAGAACTTGCCCAATAGTTTACTTTTTGGTAATAAAAAGAATTGGAGTTTACGTGATTTCCGTATTACAGGTAGTATAATACAGTTAAATAATTCTGGTTCTAATTCATTCCTTCATTTACAAGGGGCTAGCAACGGGTCCATCAAGAATCTGACTATTAAGAATAATACCATTTATAATGTGGTGAAAAATAGTTCCGCTTATTTTATTCGTTACAGCAATACCAGTAATGCACAGGCATGGAAGGTTTTCGGTAAAAGTGATAATACATCCAATCATGTTATTACGAATAATACATTTTGCAAGACGTTTTCCAATAAAGACTTTGGCAACAACATTCCCAATGATAAGACTTCGATGAATCAACAAGTCGAATATAATATTTTCTATGATGTATTCCGCTTGTATCAGTATCTTCAAAGTAATAATAAAAAATCTACTAAAGGCAATACTATCTGGGGCGTCGACGGTGGTACTCCTAATAACAATGACACCGGTGGACGAAAGGATGATAACGGTAATCCGTTTGCTACGCTTGAAGACCCTGAGTTCGTAGGTCCTTTCCTGCAAGAGTTGGATCTTACTAAAAATGATGGTGGTCTTAATTTTAAACCTAAAGGTGCACTCGCTGTACAGAATCAAAGTGGTGACCCCCGCTGGTATAAATAAGCTTAAAATGTAAATTATAATATTGTAGAAATGAAATATAAAGATATAAGCAAATTGTGTCTTGGCATATTTTTGGCCTTTATGATGGCTTTGCCTGCTTTTGCCCAGAAAAGCCAGACATTTGAAGGGGTTGTGGTAGACGCAACAGGTGAGCCTATTATAGGCGCTTCGGTAAAAGTGATTGGTACAACTACCGGTACGATTACAGATTTGGACGGTAAGTTTACAGTAGTCGTTCCTTCTGGAAAACAGGTTGAAATATCCTTTATTGGCTATATTACCCAGGTGTTATCTAACTTTAAAGAGACAAAAATCATTCTGAAAGAAGATACACAGCAATTGGAAGAAGTGGTAGTAGTAGGTTATGGTACACAGAAGAAAGCGCATTTGACCGGTGCTATTGCTACCGTTCCTATGGACGACATTCAAGATCTTGCTTCCGGAAACCTGGCAAGCACGTTGAGTGGTATGGTAAACGGTCTTAGTGTTAGTGGTGGCGAGTCGCGTCCGGGAGAGAATGCACGAATTAATATTCGTCAAAATGATGTATTGACAAACATTGGAGGAAGTTCATCGGAACCACTATACGTTATTGATGGATATATCTATCCGGTAGAGGTTAAAGTGGGCGATATAACAGAGAATTTAGGTGCCACTGCATTTAATAATCTGGACCCTTCTGTAATAGAAAGCATTTCTGTTTTGAAAGATGCTGCTGCTGCAGTGTATGGTGCTCGTGCTGCAAATGGTGTTATATTGGTTACAACGAAAAGAGGTAAGCAAGGTGCACCTAAAATCTCATACAGTGGAACCTTTGGTGTGGCAGACGAAATTTCACGTGCAAAGATGCTGAGTGCATATCAATATGGTAAGCTATGGAATGCCGTTCGTGCAGCAGATCCTACAGATGTATCCATCAACTTGCAGAATGATTTGTTCCAGGCGGATGAGTTGAATGCAATGAGGGGGTTGAATTATGATTTGCTGGATAAATATTGGGAAGCTGCGTTGACCCAAAAGCATAGCGTTAATATGACGGGTGGATCTGATAGAGCCAATTATTTTGCAGGTATTTCCTATTTCGACCAGGAAGGTAATTTGGGCAAACTGGATTATAACCGTTGGAATTATCGTGCCGGGGTAGATGTAAAAGTTAGCAAATGGTTGAAAGCGAGCCTTCAGGTGTCGGGCGATTATGGAAAGAATAATAAGCCCAATGTGAAGGTTGGTGGTAGTAACAGTGAAAAAGATTACAATCTTTTGTTAGTCCGCCCTTATTATATTCCTGAAGAAGTAAATGGTTATCCGATAGTACCTTATGGTATCAGTAATTCACAAGTCAGTTCTTCCCAGAATTATTCATTTTCTTTGCTTCAGAATGCAGGGGATTATAATCGGACGGAGACATCCAATATGAATATCAATGCTGGATTGGAATATGATTTTGGATGGAATAAATGGTTGAAGGGATTAAAAGTGAAGTTCTCTTATTCGAAGAGTATCAATTCAACGAAAAATAATCAGTATGGCTCGGCTTATGAAATTTATTATATGTCGAAACGTGCCGGTAGCGGTCAGCACTTATATACACCTGTTCAGGGCGAAACGTCCTTATCGGAAGAGTTGTTAGCCGAAAGTAATTTCTTGCTTGCAACAGGCTCGGCTATTAATAATGCAAGTGGCGATCCTTATTTGTCCCGTACGATGAGCCGGGCGGATAATTACCAGATAAATCTTACGGCGACTTATAGCCGTGAATTTGGTGACCATCATATTGGTGCTTTATTCTCCATTGAAAAGTCGGAGGCGGAAAGTGAATATTTAGTGGGTCAGGTCACCAATCCTTATGAATTTACTAACGGACAGTCAAACCTGGTTCAATATGACAGCCAATCTTCTACGGAATTTAAGCGTGCAGAATCTGGTACTCTTTCATATATTGGTCGTGTAAATTATGCGTATGCCGATAAATATTTATTAGAGTTTTTGCTTCGTTCGGATGCATCTACAAAGTTTGCTCCTGAGAATTATTGGGGAGTTTTCCCTTCGGTTTCTGCCGGTTGGATAATCTCCCAGGAAGAATGGTTCAAGAAGAATGTGAAGTGGATGGACTATTTGAAACTTCGTGCTTCATTTGGTTTGACCGGTCGTGATAATACGAAAGCATGGCAGTGGATGCAGAACTATGCGGTTGATAAAGATAAAGGCCCTATTTTCGGTGTCGATGGAACTACGAATGCAGGTAATCACATAACGATTAATAAAGAGATTGCTGCCGTGAACCGGGATGCCCATTGGGATAAATCTTATAAAGCGAATGTCGGATTGGACTTTAACGTTTTGAATAATCGTTTGACGTTCAATATTGATGGCTATTATGACTGGAATCGTGAGATGTTGCTTCCTTATTCCGCTTCCATTCCCGGCACGGTAGGTACGCAGTCAGCCTTCTTCAATTATGGTAAACTGGATACCTATGGAGTTGAGCTTTCGGTAAGTTGGAGAGATAAAATAGGAAAAGACTTCAAGTATAAAGTACAGGTAAACACCGGATATACGGATAATAAAGTGCTTATGATGGACTGGGAGACTAACCAGCGTTATATGAAGATACACGAAGGAAGCCGTACGGATATGGGAACATGGGGAATGCAATGCCTCGGTATGTTCCGTAGCTACCAGGATATAGACGAATATTTCACTAAATACAACATTACCTCCTACATGGGCATGACGAAGGACAACGTGAAGCCGGGTATGCTGATTTATAAAGATGTTCGTGGTCCCGAGCAACCGGATGGAACCTATGCAGGTCCCGACGGAGTTGTAAGTTATGAAAACGACCAGGTTCAGTTGTCAAATCGCAGCAATCCTTATGGCTTTACAACAAACCTGAGTGCAGAATGGAAGGGAATTTCTCTCTCCGCCCAGATAAGTGCAAGTTGGGGAGGTTATAGTTTTATACCTACCTCGGCACTGAAGATTGGCAATATGGTGGGTGCGGGTTCCGGTTCTTATACAGACCTGGAGTATACCAACATGCCTTCTTTCTGGAACACAGATAACATGTTTGTTTATAATGACGTATTAGATGCACAGGGAAATGTTGTAGTGAAGGCCAACCGTGATGCTAAATATCCGAACCTGAGATGGGGAAGCACTAATAGTGTGAATTCCACCTTCTGGAGAGTGAGCGGCACGCGGGTGCGTTTGAACCGGATAACATTGGCATATACTATTCCCGCCAGAATCACAAATCTGGTAGGCATCGGAAGCTGTCGCTTTAACATCACAGGACAGAACCTGTTGAGTTTCTATAATCCTTATCCCGATCACTTCATTGACCCGATGACCTCTTACGGAAGTTATCCTACTTTGCGTAAGTTCACTGTCGGTGTAAACGTAACATTTTAAAAAGAAATAATGATGAAAAGAAAAGATATAATAATTTTCAGTATTGCTTTAATGTCGGCGGGTGCTTTTACTTCGTGTAGCGACGAATTTCTGCAAGACAAAAAGAATTATGATTATGTGGATGGAAGCACATATAATAATTTCAGTGGAGCCCAAGCCCGTGTAGATGATATATATGCTTGGTGTCTGCCTAATACCAGTTCCGATCCCAGTTGGAAGTACAACAGTACCGGAGGAGCCGATCTCCAGTCTAAATCTACCGAAGAGTATAGCGGATTTGGAGCATTCGTAGACCCCGATTCTCCCATGACCAGCCAAAGTGGCAACAATACCGTGCCGGATTATTTCCACAACACCGGTACTAATATCCAGGCGAGCCCTTGGGGACGTATCCGTAACTGTAATGATGTCATTTACGGTGTATCGAACAGTACCCTTTCAGAGAGCGAAAAGAACCAATTGTTGGGGCAGGTTTATTTCTTCCGGGCATGGTGCTACTATAATTTGGTGAAATGGTATGGTGGAGTTCCCATTATAACCGAGGTGCAGGAGCCGGCAACGGAGAGCGTCACTCCTCGTTCTACCACAAAAGCCTGCATCGATTTCATTTGCGAAGACTTAGACCGTTCTGCACAGTTACTGGCTCCTTTTACCGAAAACGGCGGTTGGCCTTCAAGTGATTTTGGACGTGTCACTTCTGGTACGGCATTGGCATTAAAAGGACGTGCGCTGTTGCTTTATGCAAGCCCGTTGTTTAACCGGAAGAATGACATTGAACGTTGGAACCGCGCTTACAGGGAAATCAGTGAAGACATGTCTCGAATCAATGCATGTGGATATGGCTTGATTAATGAGAGTAATCCGGGTGTGAATGCTTCGGGCTGGGCAAGTGTTTTTTCCATGGTCGAAGGTAACAAAGAGGCTGTATTCGTGACACTTTACAATAATCTGGCAACAGGTGGCGTTCCGGATTTCAGTAAGAACAATACATGGGAACATGGAATCCGCCCGTCAAACACGCTGGGAGGTGGTGGAAAAACTCCTTCGGCTATGATGGTGGATATGTTTCCTATG
>JAUUNK010000111.1 GCA_030844565.1 Bacteroides ovatus | reverse complement strand
AAGTAGCTCAGTTGATAGAGCATTAGCCTTCCAAGCTGAGGGTCGCGGGTTTGAGTCCCGTCTTCCGCTCTCCAAAGAGAATCTAATTCAGGTTCTCTTTTTTTATTTCCTCTGTTTCTCTGCTGCGCGGCGAGAGGGATAAGGGGCTCAGTTCCTTTAAAAACTATTTAATACTATAAGCACCATGACAAAGACGAATCACCTCTTTCTCCTCTTTCTATTCTTGAATACGTGGCTATGGACTGCGTGTACGGAAGAAAAGCCGCAGACAGTTCTAGAATTGTTTCCTGAGGATATTCAGTTGTCTCAAAAGAAAGAATACAATATTAATGAAGATTCTTTGGCAATAATAGAGGGCTTAACCTGCGACGGTGAAAATCTAATAGTTTATGATTTCCATTCGGGAGAGAGTTATACTCTTTTTGATGAAAAGTCAGGCGAATATATCGCTCATTTTGGGCGCATCGGTCAGGGACCTACAGAAATTCTTATAGGTAGTTATGGATATTTATTTAGAAAATGCTTCACTGTATTCAGTGACCAGTCGCGAGCTGTGATGAAGTACAACCTTGATTCTTTACGCAATGGCAAGACAGATGCTACGCTGTTGACGAGATATGATATTCCTGATATGCAAGTTTCAAGGCTTATAACGATAGATGACAGCACTTTTGTGGGTATGGGTACATATAAATCCCGTTATCAATACTTTTTATTTAATAAGCATAATAAAGTCCTGAGTTGCGGTGCGGATGTATATAATGCTGCAGATAGTGCTTTTGAAAAGTATACTAAGTTCCTTTCTAATCAAGGAGACTTGGTGATGCATCCCCGGAAGAAAGTGTTTGCTTCTTCGCTTAATTTCTCTTCCAATATAGATTTCTTTGAAATAGCTAATCATAAAATCCACTTGATAAAATCCTTGCGCTTGGGAAATCCTATATTCAAGCCTGTGAATGGAGGTAGATTTTTCTACGTAGACTCCACTGAGGATACTCAAACCGGTTATATACATCTTAGTGCGACAGCCAACTATGTGTATGCTTTGTATTCGGATAAAAAGCTGGATGGAAGTTATCGTAAGTCAAATGTTGTGTTGGTGTTTGATTGGGAGGGTAATCCGGTGAAGAAGTATGTATTGGATAAGGATGCACATTATATTGCAGTCGATGATGAACAGAAAAGTATGTTTGCTGCTGTGGTGGATAGCGAGGGAGGGTGGACTGTAATATGCTATCGTCTTTAAAGCGCTTTTCCGCTGCCTGACAGAGATTCGTTTTGGACACCCGTTCTGGCGAATTTCTCAATCTGTTTATATTCCATATCGATTATATCCCAGCTTGCGTTGGATTAAAATCCTGATACTTGAAGGCATCGGATTGAGAAATCCGATGCGATGGGATGAGTTGTTTTGGTGTTTCTAATTATTACTTCCTTGATTTTAGTCTTATATAGAGTTTTGATGCATTTTGTATTAAAATGTAAAGACCGCGGTATACCTTCCTGTTATTTTGTTGACCAAATAAACTTTTCTCTTTTTCTTTTTTTATCAATTTTATTTTAGTATATTTGCATAATTCTAACTTAATTAATAAAAAGAAAGGAGGTATGTCGTAGTTACAAATCTATTAAAATAAAGTCTGTATTGTTTGAGGTGATTAAATCACGAGGTTCTTACAAAATATTTATATTTTGATTGCATGTTAATCATTTGACCAGTCTTTGGCATGTTGCTTGAAATAAATGAAATCAAGTAATAAGAATGATCTGAATTTTTATAAAAAAATGAATGTACAAATGAAAAAGTTAATGAAAGGTGCAGTTGTTGTTATATTGGTAGCAGCTACTGGATATAGCGTTTATCTTTCTCAAGCAAAAAAAAACAATGTCAGCTTTGGCTTTGGCTAATGTAGAAGCATTGGCAGATGATGGAGAAGGCGGTGGTGGAAAAGTATATTGCTGTGGTGATGCTGGTGACTGTATGTCAGTTATAGATATGGATGGCAATATTTTGACTGTTGTAGGAATTAAAACTACTTTCCCATGTGCAAAATAATAATATGTTTTTCTCCTTTTTATATCTATAGGGAATTAATTAGCAAAAGGGAGAATAGCTATTATAGGGATTAAGAATTTGTTGTTACAGTGAGTATACCATTTTGGTATACTCACTGTAAGACCATTAAATAATGTAAGGTCATGACGAAGATAAATAAAGTTATTACTCTATTTTTATTTTTCAGTATATATATATTAGAAGCATGTAAAGAGGAGAAGTTGCAAACTGTTTTAGAATTATTTCCTGAAGCCACAGAGTTGGCTCAGAAGAAGGACTATAATATTAATAAAGATTCTTTGGCAGTGATACAGGGTTTATACTGCGATGGGCACAATTTGGTAGTTTATGATGTTCATTCAGATGAGAGTTATACACTTTTTGATGAACAGTCGGGACAATATCTCGCTCGTTTTGGACGTATCGGACAGGGACCTGCTGAGATTCTTAGGGGGGGCTATGGCTATTTATTTAGAAGATGTTTTTCTGTATTTAATGATCGGTCACGAGTTGTAATGAAATACAACCTTGATTTTTTACGTAGTGGTAAAATAGATGCTACTCTTTTGACAAAGTATGATATTCCTGATGCACGGGTTTCAAGACTTATAGCGATAGATGATAGTACTTTTCTGGGTATGGGTACATATCAATCTCATTATCAGTATTTTCTATTTGATAAAAATAATAAAGTCCTTGATTATGGTGTGGAGGTATATAATGCCGCAGATAGTACTTTTGAAAAGTATACTAAGTACCTTTCCAATCAAGGAGACTTAGTGATGAATCCTAAAAAGAGGGTGTTTGCTTCTTCGCTTAATTTTTCCTCTAACATAGACTTTTTTGAAATATCTAATAATAAAATTAAATTAATAAAGTCATTGCGTTTGGGAGATCCTATATCCAAACCTATGATTGAAGTTGGAAGGTTCTTTAGCGTAGATCCTACTGAAGATACTCAAATCGGTTATATACATCTTAGTGCGACAGACAAGAATGTGTACGCTTTATATACTGATAAAAAAGTGTATGAAAGTCCTCGTAAGTCAAATGTTGTGTTGGTGTTTGATTGGGAGGGTAATCCGGTGAAAAAGTATGTATTGGATAAGGATGCACATTATATTGCAGTCGATGATGAACAGAAAAGTCTGTTTGCTGCTGTGGTGGATAGTGAGGGAGGGTGGACTGTTATATGCTATCGTCTTTAAAGCGCTTTTCCATTGCCTGTTCCCGTCCTGGCGGATTTCTCAATTCGCTTATATTCCATATCAATCTTATTCAAGTTCTTGTCGGATTAAAAAATCCTGATATTCGAAGACGTCGGATTGAAAAATCCGACGGAACGGGGGAGTGGGGTTCAGGACATCTCTTTGGTGCAATACGCAACCTGAAACTTGGAAGCTGAGCAACTCGTATGTGTATGGTCGGCGACTTGTAGGTATAAGGTTGGTGACTTGTGGACATAAAGTCGATAACTTGTCGGTGTATGGTTGCGCAACTTTATACCAATGGGTTGCGCGACTCTCTTTTGGCGGATTTCTCAACCTGTTTATAATCCCTATTAACTATATCCAAGTTCTTGTCGGATTAAACATCTCAATACTCAAAGACATAGGATTGGGGAATTAGACAATCCTTTCGCAAAATTCAATCTTTTCTTTAATGGATCCCGAGATAGTGAAGAACTTCACGCTATTCTCCCAAAAAGGAAGCTTAATATTGAGTAAACGGAAATTCTTGGATTTGGGCTGAAGAGACTACTCAATTGATAATAGAAAAGCTGTACCATCCCGCTATCCCTGACGAAACCGTGGTGCTGGAGGAGGAGACGATAATAAGAGATTCCACACTCTCCGGCTAGTCGCTAAGCAACCGTTGTATCTCGGGGATAACAATCTCCTTGCGGTGAAGCTCTATCAATCCTTTGTCTTTCAGCTCGTTGAGGACTTTAGACAGGTTGAGGCGCGATTCTTCCAGATAGCGTGCGAGGTCTTCCATCTTCATTTTTAAGATTTTCTCTCCTTGCGGCCTTTCTATATGTGTCTGTACGAACCTTATTATTTTGTCTTGGAGACTTTCGGTAGGCGGTTTCCACAACTTGGTATATAGGGTTTGTGCACGGTTGCTGACCATGTTCATATAGTTGAGCCGGAAGATTTCGTACTTGAAAAGCTCATTGAGTACAAAAGCTTTACTGATGCAGATAGTATGCACTTCCGTGCGGGCTACATACGAAGATTGATAGGTGGTGTTCATCCCGAATAGGGAATAGGGCTCTATCAGGTAAGGCGCCTCCATGCGTTCGATAACAGTGTACATATCTTCCTGCGAAGTGGTGACAACAGATATTTCTCCTTTGAGCAGAAAACAAAGTTGGTCACAGGTGCTACCGCTTTTCAGGATAGTTTCTCCGGGCTTGTGCTTTATGAAATGCAGCTTTACTTTATCTAGTATGCTGGTGAAGTCTTCATGACAAAGGCCTTGAAACAAAGGTAGTTGGAGCAAAGTATCGAACATCGTTTCCATATTCCTCATTTTCTTGTTTAGTGTACAAAATTACTCAATAATCCGGGGCTGGCAATCATATTCCGCTCTACTTTTTATTTTTTTTATTGTTTCAATGGATAAAAATAGAGTATCTTTGCATAAAAAAGGAGGAAATTATGTTGAGAGACTTCAATTGGCAACAGATGACCAGTGCTTTTATCGTACTTTTTGCAGTCATTGATATTATCGGTTCCATTCCTATCATTATTAACTTGAAGGAGAAAGGGAAAGATGTGAATGCCGTCAAAGCTACGCTTATTTCCTTTGCGTTATTGCTGGGTTTCTTTTATGCGGGAGATATGATGTTGAAGCTCTTCCATGTTGACATTGAATCCTTTGCTGTGGCAGGTGCTTTTGTCATTTTTCTGATGTCTCTGGAGATGATTCTGGATATTGAGATATTCAAAAACCAGGGTCCTATCAAGGAAGCCACGCTTGTTCCGCTCGTGTTTCCGTTGCTGGCAGGCGCTGGCGCTTTTACTACTTTACTCTCTCTTCGTGCCGAATATGCAAGTATCAATATCATCGTAGCATTGGTGCTGAATATGATGTGGGTTTATTTTGTGGTACGTATGACCGGACGTGTCGAACGTTTCCTCGGGAAAGGGGGTATTTACATCATCCGTAAGTTCTTCGGTATCATTTTGCTGGCTATTTCTGTAAGATTATTTACCGCAAACATCACGTTATTGCTCGAGGCGTTGCAGAAAAATTAGATGAGAGGAGGTAAAGGGGATTGAATGGAGTTATAGGTCCTCATTCTGCTCTTTATTCTGTTCCTCTTCTCTTGGTTCTTCTCCTTCTTCTTCGGTTGCTTCCTCTTCTTCATCGGCAAAAGGGTCAGGTCTCTGTGGTCCATATTTGGCAAAGGTAAAAGCACATAAAGTTCCGGTGACGCCCCCGCTTAAATGTCCTTCCCACGACATGTTCGGAGGAGAAAAGTAGGGCAACATGTGCCATACCAGCCCACCGTAGAGAAACGTCACCAATAGTGAAATGGCAATCAACGGCGGGTGCTTACGTAAGATGCCGCTAAAGAAAAGAAAAAACGCCAGTCCATAAATAACTCCGCTCGCTCCGATGTGCCATCCAGGCTTACCAATAAGAAAAGTCAATACGCCACACCCTACCCAAATCAAGAAGAAAATATACGTGGCAATACCCCTGTAAAAGTAAAACAAACACCACGAAAGAAAGAAAAGAGGCAATGTGTTAGCAAGAAGATGGCTGAACCCACTGTGTATCAGTGGATGTGCGAAAATACCAAACAGTCCTTTTTTCTCTAGCGGGTAGACTCCCAAGTGCGTAAAGTCCCAGTCCATTCCTACTTCCAGAATCTTTAGGATGTATAGGATAAAAATTAGGAACAGGGGCACAACTGCCGCTAAAATTATAGGTCGTATCTCTTGCTTCATCGGTCACTTTTTCCAGATATTGGGCGCAATACTACAAATATTTATAGGAAATCGAAAAATAAAACAGCTTTTTATTTTTGTTTTTACCTATAATTTGTATTTTTGGGCATCATACTATTCAACAGAATGCGATGACCAATAATTAACCTTTAAATAATGCACAACTATGAGTTATTTACGATTTGACAAGACTCTCATGACGAATCTGGAAGAGACTCTCCAAAGAGAAATCCTCCGGACGAACAAAGCGGGAGCTTATCATTGTACAACGATTGTAGATTGTAACACACGAAAATATCACGGCTTGTTGGTGATACCTGTCCCCAATTTAGACGATGAAAACCATGTGCTGCTCTCTTCTTTGGATGAAACTGTAATTCAGCACGGTGCAGAGTTTAACCTGGGGTTGCATAAATATCAAGGAAACCATTTTAGTCCCAATGGGCATAAATATATCCGAGAATTTGACTGCGAACACATCCCGGCGACGACTTACCGTGTAGGAGGAGTGATTCTTCGCAAAGAGAAAATCTTTGTACATCATGAAAACCGGATACTGATCCGTTATACATTGTTAGATGCCCACTCAGCAACCACATTGCGTTTTCGTCCCTTCCTCGCTTTCCGTAGCGTGAGGGAATATACGCATGAGAATTCAATGGTGAATCAGGAATATCAGTTGGTAGAGAATGGCATAAAGACGTGCATGTATCCCGGTTATCCCGAATTGTTCATGCAACTGAACAAAAAGAATGAATTCCATTTTGAACCGCATTGGTATCGCGGGTTGGAATATCCGAAAGAACAGGAAAGAGGCTATGACTTCAACGAAGACCTCTATGTTCCCGGTTATTTTGAAGTGGACATTAAAAAGGGAGAGAGCATTGTCTTTTCAGCTGGTATTTCCGAAGTGTCTACACGCAGGCTGAAACAGACCTTCGAAGCGGAAGTGGCCGACCGCACACCGCGTGACAGTTTCTATCACTGTCTGAAAAATTCGGCACACCAGTTCCATAACCAGCAAGAAGGTGAACACTATATTCTTGCCGGTTATCCGTGGTTCAAATGCCGTGCGAGAGATATGTTTATTTCTCTGCCGGGACTGACACTGGCACTAGACGAAACGGACGAGTTTGAGGATGTGATGAAGACTGCCGAAAAGGCAATCCGCAGCTACATGAACGATGAGCCGCTGGGCTACAAGATTTATGAGATGGAACATCCTGACGTATTGTTGTGGGCTGTGTGGGCTTTGCAACAATATGCCAAAGAAACTTCCCGGGAACAGTGCCGCATCAAATATGGCGCTCTGCTGGAAGACATCGTTGAATTTATCCGCCAGCGAAAACATGACAATCTCTTCCTCCACGAGAACGGACTACTCTATGCAAACGGAGTAGACAAAGCCATCACGTGGATGAATTCGACCGCAAACGGTCGCCCGGTAATCCCGAGAACAGGCTATATCGTAGAGTTCAACGCTTTGTGGTATAATGCTTTGCGTTTCGTTGCCGACTTATCTCGCGAGGGTGGAAATACTGCACTTGCCGATTTGCTGGATGCACAAGCCGAAATAACCGGGAAATCATTTGTAGAAGTGTTCCGTAATGAATATGGTTACCTTCTCGATTATGTAGATGGTAATATGATGGACTGGAGCGTTCGCCCCAACATGATATTTACAGTTGCTTTCGATTATTCTCCTCTTGACAGGGCACAGAAAAAACAAGTGCTCGACATCGTGACACGAGAATTGCTTACTCCGAAGGGGCTGCGTACCCTGAGTCCGAAGAGTGGCGGATACAATCCGAACTATGTAGGTCCTCAGATACAGCGTGACTATGCTTACCATCAGGGAACAGCCTGGCCGTGGTTGATGGGATTCTACATGGAGGCTTATCTGCGCATCTATAAGATGAGTGGTATTTCGTTTGTAGAACGCCAACTGATTGGTCTTGAAGATGAACTGACCATTCATTGTATCGGTTCATTGCCCGAATTGTTCGACGGTAATCCGCCTTTCAAAGGACGGGGAGCAGTATCATTTGCTATGAATGTGGCAGAAATCCTCCGCATTCTCAAGCTGTTGTCTAAATATAATTTATAAGAGGAGGAACGAAGATGAAAGTTTTAATGTTTGGATGGGAGTTCCCCCCGCATATCTTAGGAGGTTTAGGAACTGCCAGTTACGGTCTGACAAAAGGGATGTCTTTGCAACAGGATATGGAAATCACTTTTTGTATTCCTAAGCCTTGGGGAGACGAAGACCAGAGTTTTTTAAGAATTATCGGTATGAACAGCGCCCCTGTGGTGTGGAAAGATGTGAACTGGGAATATGTCAAGAGCCGTGTGGGTGGATATATGGACCCGCAACTCTATTATGACCTGCGTGATCATATCTATGCTGATTTCAACTATCTGCATACCAACGATTTGGGTTGCATCGAGTTCTCCGGGCGCTATCCTGACAATCTGCACGAGGAAATCAACAACTATTCCATCGTGGCAGGAGTGGTGGCACGCCAACAACAATTCGACATCATCCATTCGCACGACTGGTTGACCTATCCTGCCGGCATACATGCCAAGCAGGTATCGGGAAAACCATTGGTGATTCATGTGCATGCCACTGATTTCGACCGTAGCCGCGGCAATGTGAACCCCACCGTGTATGCAATAGAGAAGAATGGTATGGACCATGCCGACCACATCATGTGTGTGAGCGAATTGACGCGTCAGACGGTAATTCATAAATATTTCCAGGACCCGCGCAAAGTATCCACCGTGCATAATGCCGTTACTCCTTTGTCGCAAGAGATTCAGGACATCGTTCCCAGAAAGAATCCGAAAGAAAAGGTCGTTACTTTCCTAGGACGTATCACTATGCAGAAAGGACCCGAATATTTTGTGGAAGCTGCTGCAATGGTACTCCACCGCACACGCAACGTCCGTTTCGTGATGGCAGGTAGTGGTGATATGATGGATCAGATGATTCGTCTTGCCGCCGAAAGAGGCATTGCTGATCGTTTCCACTTCCCTGGCTTCATGAAAGGAAAACAGGTGTACGAAGTGCTGAAAGCCAGCGATGTTTACATCATGCCTTCGGTTTCGGAGCCATTCGGTATCTCACCGTTGGAAGCTATGCAATGTAGTGTGCCTACCATCATCTCCAAACAATCCGGATGTGCCGAAATCCTTGAGAAATGTATCAAGACCGACTACTGGGACATTCATGCCATGGCAGATGCCATTTACTCCATCTGCACCTATCCGGCTATGTATGAATACCTCAGAGACGAAGGCAAGAAGGAAGTAGACGAGATTAAGTGGGAAAACGTAGGCTACAAAGTCCGCGGTATCTACGAAGAGGTTATAAAAAATTATGGAAAACAATAAAATTGATATAGACTATGAGAACTATCTGTCTTTATTTTGAGATACATCAAATTATTCATTTAAAACGTTACCGTTTCTTCGATATTGGTACCGATCATTACTATTATGATGATTATGCTAACGAGACAAGTATCAACGAGGTAGCCGAGCGTTCTTATATTCCCGCTCTGAGCACACTGATTGAGATGGCTAAAAATTCCGGTGGCGCTTTCAAGGTAGCTTTGTCTATTTCCGGCGTGGCTTTGGAACAATTGGAAATTCATGCACCCTCTGTTATCGACTTGCTGCATCAGCTCAACGAAACCGGTTGCTGCGAATTCTTGGCAGAACCTTATTCTCATGGCTTGTCTTCATTGGCTAATGGCGATTGTTTCAAGGAAGAAGTGCTGCGCCAGGCTGAGAAGATGAAACAGATGTTTGGCAAAACTCCAAAGGTGTTCCGTAACTCCAGTTTGATTTACTCCGATGAGATTGGCGAGATGGTAGCGGATATGGGCTTTAAGGGTATGCTGACTGAAGGAGCTAAGCATGCACTGGGTTGGAAGAGCCCTCATTATGTATACCACTGTAACCGTGCGCCGGGCTTGAAGCTGTTGTTGAGAGACTTTAAGTTATCTGATGATATTAGCTTGCGTTTCTCTAACTCCGAATGGAATGAGTATCCGTTGTTTGCTGATAAATATATTGGATGGATTGATGCCTTGCCGCCTGAAGAACAGGTGATTAATATCTTCATGGAATTGAGTGCCCTAGGTATGGCTCAGCCACTTTCGTCCAATATTCTTGAGTTTATGAAGGCTTTGCCTTATTGTGCTCGCGAAAAAGGCATTACCTTCTCTACACCTACTGAAATCGTGACGAAATTGAAATCGGTGTCTCCGCTGGATGTCCCTTATCCTATGTCGTGGGTGGACGAAGAAAGAGATACGAGCAGTTGGCTGGGTAATGTTCTCCAACGGGAAGCATTCAACAAACTGTATAGCGTGGCAGAACGTATTCATCTGTCGGATGATCGCCGTATCAAGCAGGACTGGGATTATCTGCAAGCTAGCAATAATTTCCGGTTTATGACAACTAAGAATACAGGTATCTGGCTGAACCGTGGCATTTATGATTCTCCTTACGATGCTTTCACCAACTACATGAATATCCTCGGGGATTTCATTAAGAGAGTAGAATCTCTCTATCCGGTAGACGTAGACAACGAAGAACTCAATTCTTTGCTTACTACTATCAAGAATCAGGGTGAAGAAATCACGGAATTGCACAAAGAAGTAGATAAATTGGAAACCAAGCTCGAAAAGGAAGCTAAGCCCAAAGCCGCAACCCCGAAAAAGAAAGCTGCTGCAAAGGAAGAAGCACCTAAGAAAAGCACCCGGAAGGCAAAGAAAGAAGAATAAAGAAGATGTTGCAATAGACAATTTTTGAATAAACGAAAAGAGGGTGTCACTTCACATGGTGATACCCTCTTTCTTTTGGTGGCTGTTACTTCTGTTTAGAGATATTCTACTTTCAATACGTACACCGGAAAATCTTCCGGAGTACGGTGAAGATTGCTGATGTAAAGCCCTTTTTCAGTGAGTCTCCAATCCACTTTCTTCTTATTTTCCATTAAAGTGACTTTCCGGATTTTGTCTGTCTTAGACGAAAAGGAGCGTAATGTATAAGAGGCGTCGCCTACATGGCGTACGATAACATATACATTTTTCCCTTGGTGAGTAAAGCGTACGTCGGGAATCACGTCCTTAGGAGTCCCGTCATATTCTGCATCGTGGAAAGGCTTTTGCTCCGCTTCCTTTTGCACTTTATCCGAAAGTTCTTCTCCGAATACACGCCAGGGGAGAGTGCCATAGATGGATTCTCCGTTCGTCTTCAACCAAGCCTGCAACGTTTGCAGCGGCATTTCCGTTTGTTTTGGAAAGAGGCCTGTCGGGTCAGGTCCTATATTCAATAATAAGTTTCCGCCTTTACTGACAATATCTGCCAGGTTCCTAATCAGCACATCCGGCTTTTTGTATATCGTGTCATATCGGCTGTATCCCCAGTTCTTTCCCATTGTCAGGCAGGCTTCCCAGGGTTTGTCGTTGATGTCGTCCGATAGTTTCTGTTCAACAATCGAATAATCGCCCAAACCGTTGCCGATGCGACTGTTGATTATGCAATTAGGCTGTAACGAATGAATCAAGTCGCGCAATTCCCGGCTCTGTTGTCTGGTAACCAGTTCGGGAGTGTCAAACCACATGATTGCTATCTCCCCGTAGTTAGTGAGCAATTCTTTTAGTTGCGGTTTAACTTTACGTTCGATGTAAGCAGGGAGTTGTTTACTATCTTCATCCGGATAATCCCACGTATTGCTCCGTCCAGCTTTTACAGGCCAGTTTGTCGGCACATCCGGGTCTTCCCAGTCTCGTCCCAATGAGTAATATAATCCTAGTTTTATACCTTCTTTTTTGCAGGCTTCTGTTAATTCTTTTAATGGATCTTTGGCAAAAGGAGTGCATTTTACAATATTATAATCGCTGCAAGCCGAATTATACATGGCAAATCCATCATGATGCTTAGTTGTATAGACTAAATATTTCATCCCTGCCTGCTTGGCAGCTTTTACCCATTTCGTTGCATCAAATTTCACAGGATTAAAGTCGTGTGCTAGTGTTGCGTATTCTTTTAGCGGGATGCGTTCATATAGCATAAAATGTTCGCCTCCC
This sequence comes from Bacteroides ovatus, assembly GCA_030844565.1. GTDB lineage: Bacteria > Bacteroidota > Bacteroidia > Bacteroidales > Bacteroidaceae > Bacteroides > Bacteroides ovatus_A. Next base: position 3,504 of record JAUUNK010000111.1, on the reverse strand, counting down.
TTGGTAGGATGTCCCTTCCATTCGCCTGCTGCTTGAGAATATAACCCCCAGTGGATAAATAAGCCAAACTTAGCATCTCGGAACCAACACATATTGTTTCCATTAGTAGCTATCGCTCCATTCAGAGCAATTACCAGGAATAGGGGTATTACAAAAAATCTTTTCATATATAAGTCCTTTATAAGATGTCTGAAATGAACATTTAATTATACCAACGCAAGTAGCTTAATCCTAATTTTAAAGAGCCGTCCGGATTGCGTTTATATTGATCTAATACCTCTTTAAGTTCTTTATCCACTTCATACAGCTCATCTATTACATATAGTGTGCCTGATGGGTTGTAAGCTTTATTGTAATCCGAACGACTCTTGTCAGGTTCATATTCTGTTCCTACAAATTCCAGGTGGGTGAACTTTTTAGGGTCTAACAAAAATGGTTTCCAGAAAGCCACACAATTTTGGATGGAAGCCCCCCAGTGCACGTCTTTGGCATAAAAGGCATCTGCTGCGTCATAGCCTTCGCGCAGGGCTTGCAGATGACAAAGGCGTGCAAAAAACAGTAAGTCATAAGCATGGTAGGCAAAAGCGTCTCGTCCTAGCAGGTCGGTGGTTGTTCCGTTTGGAAACAGATTGCCTTTTACCCATTCGCCGTAAGAGGAATGGAACTTATCCGCTATCGCTTCATCTTCCAATACGGTGCCGAATAGATAGAATTGATATAACAAACAGGTGCCCCAGTTGTTGGCTCTTAAGTCATTGTCTTTTATAAACACCTCTGCTCTTTTTCGTACCCAGCTATCAATCAGTTCCCTATCCGAAGAGTTGATGACTTTCCGAATCAATGAATATCCTTCTACAGCACTGTTATAAGCTTCTTCATGAATATTTCTTTTTGACAGGGCTATGTTGATTTCAGACCATGCTTTCAGGTATTCTACTGCTTTGTCCAGATATTCTTTTTCTTGGGTGAATGCATACGCCAGGCATAATAGGTAGATAGATTGCATCTCATTGCTAATATCCACTTTATTCGGATTCTCGTCTATGGAAACAACCGGAGTTGTTTTGCGGTCAGACTCCACAATCTTTTTAGCGGGAGTCTCTATCTGTCTGATATACCAGCTTTTCGGGAAAGTGTTGTTGTCAACCTTTTCCAGAGAGGCTTTCACTTTATCATAATTTTCCCGCGTCAGCACGGCATTTGGAAACATTTTATCTATATCAGAAGACTGCGCTTTGGCACACAGAACTCCTAGAAATAATATACTTAGGATGATATATCTATTTTTCATGATTTGTTCTCTTCATTCATTTCTTATACATTTATAGAATCTCGATGTTATCAATGTAACATTTATATTTATTGTCTTCGGCTAAGGTAGTGCCCGAACCGTATGTGGGCAGAATAACCATCCCTGCTATACCATTCGGTAATTGGGTGACGGCAGAATTGTATTCCTTTTTGCTGAAGGTAAATGTATAAGTTATCCATTTACCTTTTTCTTGAAAGTCAACTGAGGAATTGGCTAGAAGCACACCTTCCTCTTGCTCATAATCGTTTACGGAGTTGTATCTGGCAATCAGTTTAACTGCCAATTGCTGCGAAACGGCTTTGGATGTTCCTTGCCAGGTGTTCTTCCCAATTACATTCTCCGTTTGATAAATCTGAAGACGGATACCTCTTAATTTGTCAATACCAATCGTCTCGGAAAATCGGAACTTCAATCCGTAATTTTTAGCTTCCATAGAGGTGTATTCCAGCACTTTGGAAGAAGGATTCTCTGTATCTTTAAACGGGTTGTCTACTACTTTATGTGAATAAGCCCAACGCGGGTAGTAATCACTTATCTTGCTGCTTCCCGAATTTCCATATCGGAAGAAATAGGGAGTAGTGTTGTAAGTTTCGAAGTCGGCAAACACGGTTCCTTTTTCTGGAAGAGGTTCTTCTTGGTTATCATCTCCTTTATTAGGAACGGAATCGTCTATATCGTTATCGCTCGAACATGCGGTGAAAAGCCCGCATACTACTAACAGGAGTGCATAAAGCCTTCTTCGGAAAGGAATCTTCATGAGGTGTTCTTTTTTCTTTTTCATACGTACAAGATTTTATAAGTTTAATTTCTGGGGCTAATGTAGGTATTACGTAAGCACTAGAATAGAACGATTTTCCTTAATAGTAGCACAAATCGTCTGCGGAGAATATGTATGTAGTAGGAATCAATAAGGTTAGTTGTTGTTTCCTGCCGTGGAAACTACTGTTTCCCCGCGTAGAAATTATTGTTTCCTCGTTAGGAAACGAAAGTTTCCTGCGGAGGAAATGAGAATGTTCTGCTATGGATACGGTCAATGAGAAGCCAGGATAAAGAGAATAGGTATAGAAGAAAGGAGAGTGTCAGGCGAGGAATGCCAGAATTTTGAAGATAAAAAAAACGGGCTATGTCTATGATTGGACTATAGCCCGGTTGTATTTTTCTTTTTTATTGAGCTTTTAGAGGACCGTCAAAGTTGGTAGAGATAACTTCTAAGGTTAACGCATTACCCTTATTGTCACCCTCTACTTTGGGGTTTCCGCCTTTCAAGCGTGCGTATCCGGGTTTCAGGTCATGTTGGATACTGATAATATTAGGTTGACCGCTTGCGCTTTGTGATGAATCGTAAGTGACAAGGACCGGTATCAGTACCACTTTATTCCACGAGGGATTCGCTTCCATCCATTCCTGTTCATTCCAGGTAGAACCTGCTTTCTCTTGGGCCGCTTCCTTTTCGGCAAGGCAGGTGGTAACGAGCTTTGTCAAGTTGCTAAACACATATTGATTGGTGGCGGTAGCATTATGCTGAGAAAGGTATGAGGTTATTTCGTCAGTAAGCATGTTCTTTTCGAAGAAAGTAGTTTTATCTTGCTTTCTTACCAGTAGGACATACGTGGGTGCTGTCATCCCATATTGCTGGTCGCTTTCTTGATTATAGTTGGTGAAGGTCAGTTTGACGGCATTCAATGTATCTTCTTTCAATGTATTATAGATGTCGTTAAGTGGCAAAGTCGCTTCAGTGAAGATACCGGCAGGTGTTTTCAGGTAAGTCCATCTTGTATCTTCAATCAATTCTTTCATTTTTTCCTCGTTATTTTGGATTTGATTAGCTTGAATGATTTCACGCGTGGCAATGAAAGAACGGACGCCATTGGCAGTGGAGTCTACTGGGTTGCCGTTTTCATCTTTGGCATATTTCTTAGGGATTATTAATCCTAAACTGTCGGTAACATAGGTTTTATATGTTACGTTCAATTGGATGAGATCTACGTACAAAACTGTTCCATCACCATAATCGCTTTGTACGTAAATGCCCGGGAAAAGTTTGGGAAAGACAGTACTAAAGTCGATATTATTCTCTTTAGCTTTGTGCGCTTCTTCGATAAATTTTATTCCTAGCTCTTTATCAAGTGTTAGATGTACGCCTGGAGAATAATTAGTTTCACTTTTTATAGAATCGGATACAGATAAATCTA
>JAUUNK010000110.1 GCA_030844565.1 Bacteroides ovatus | reverse complement strand
CATTTTAAACACTTGCCCAGTCGCTTGCCAAAGCGACATTCGTCAAATTCCCTTTTACGGGCGCACGTAATATTCCTCCCCGCTCACTTCCGTGGCATATACTGCCGAGTGGGTTCCGCCAAGCCCGATCCACACTTCCCGGTAGAACCGCCCGGGATGGTTCGCCTGGTTGATGGAGAGTATCTGCCCTTTTTCTTTCTCTGTCAGGCCGAGAAGCCGCTGGATGTGCTCGAACTTGTTCATGTATTTCCGTTGGTCAAGCAGGATTTTACAGTCGGAATTGTTGATGATGGCCTCCTTCACGATAGGGGAACTGATGATGTCATCCACCTCCTGGGTTACCACTACGGCCTCGCCAAAATACTTTCTGACCGTCTTGAAAAGGTATTTGATGTACTCACTCATATTGGCGGACATCAGGGCCTTCCAACATTCCTCTATTAAAATCATCTTGCGGATCCCCTTGAGCCTGCGCATCTTGGCGATGAAGGTCTCCATGATGATCAGCGTCACCACGGGAAGCAGTACCTTGTTGCCACTGATGTTGTCCAGCTCGAACACGATGAACCGTTTGCCTGTCAGGTCCAGCTCCTTGTCGGAATTCAGCAGGAAGTCATAGTCTCCGCCCTTGTAAAAAGGTGCCAGCACGTTCAGGAAACCGTCAATGTCAAAATCCTTCTCACGCACCTTTTTCTCCTCAATCATTCTCCTGTAGTCATCGGCGACAAACTCGTAGAAACCGTTGAAATCCGGTTTGATACCCCGGTTCTCCGAAATCATCCGGATATAGGCGTTCACCGCCCCGGAAAGGGCCACCTCCTCCGAACGTTTCGGTGCCTCGTCCTCCCGTTTCCACAAGGTCAGGATCAATGTCTTGATGCTTTCCCGTTTCTCCACGTCAAACAGTCCGCAATCCGTATAGAACGGATTGAAGGCTATCGGGTTGTCCTCCTTGTACGTAATGTAGATCCCGTCCTCCCCACGGGTGCGGTCGTGAATCATGCGGCACAATCCCTGATAGCTGTTGCCCGTATCTACCAGCAGGATATGTGTGCCCTGCTCGTAATATTGCCGGACCAGATGGTTGGTGAAGAAGGACTTCCCGCTGCCTGAAGGACCGAGGATGAACTTGTTCCTGTTGGTGATGATTCCCCGTTTCATGGGAAGGTCGGAAATGTCCACATGTACCGGAATCCCGTTCTGACGGTCCGCCATACGGATACCGAAAGGACTGGGTGAGTTTCTGTAATTGGTCTCTCCGGAAAAGAGGCATACCGCCTGTTCCAGGAAGGTGTAAAACGACTCCTCGGCTGGAAAATCACCTGCGTTGCCGGGAATACCCGCCCAATAGAGGACCGGCATGTCGATAGTGTTATACCTTGGCGTGCATTCCATCATGGCCAGCTGGCTGCCCGTGTCGTTCCTGACGCGACGGAACTCATCCGCATCCTCGGCCCAGGCGATGACGTTGCAATGGCATCTGACGGGAAGCAGCCCTTTGGTATGTGCCTCGTCCAGATACATTTCCGTCCATTCCTGGTTTACGGCGTTGCTCCGGCTGTATCTTGACAGCGAGAGCATATTACGTGAGTTCTTCTCCATCATCTGCAGGATTTCCTGTGCGTTGTCAATGAACACGTACTGTGAATAGATGTGGTTGCACGGCAGCAGCAGTCCCACCGGCGCTGCGAAGGAGAGGCGGCAGTCGCTGCGGTCCGTGGACATCCTCTCGTAACGCATGTCGGTGGAGAGCTTGCCGGGCAGGTCCTCCGTATCCGAGAGGGTATGCAGGCAAAGCCGCTTGTCTCCGATACGCATCCGTCCGGGCTTGAGGCAGATGTCTTGCAATACGGCACTCTCATCCTCCAGCGAGAGCGAGAGGTATTTCTCCACCAGTCCGGGACGTTCCTTCGTGCCAGTAATCTCGTCCGTTTCCAGACGCCGCAGCCTTATATGCCCGGAATCGTTCATGATGCGTTCGAACTGTTCCACCGACTCCAGAAAACGGGCAGCCGTGTCTTTGTCGGTTATCTCCCTGGGCAGCAGGAATCCCCGGCAGAGGGTGCTGAAATCGCTCCGTTGGCGGCTACGCTCTCGGGTCGTCTTTGTCAAGAACAGGTAGCATCTGTGGTTTAGGTACGGTCTTTCATTGAAATGTAGTTCATAGCTGCGTGTAAGAAAGCTTTGTTCCTCACCATCACTTTTAGAACGGTATGTTTCTTGGATGAACCAGTCCTGCTTACAGACGATGCTATGCTCCGGCAGCACCTTCATGGCCTTTATCCAAGAAGAGTGCATAGTCTCATACTCGTCCTCCGTCACCGTGTACAACTCGGGCAGCTCCACCTCGAAAGCCACGGTCAGGTCGGCGTCCTTGCTCACGATGCAGCCGTTCTCTACTGAGAGAAGGGGGAATCTGCGTTCTAGCGTTTCCGCCTTTAAAACATTTCTCATGATTTTTGTTTTTTTCTTTTCGTGAATAATCTGAAGACTCTCTTGCGGTGAATTAGGTAGCGCGGATGGCGTTTTTCGGCCAGCAGCTTCATCAGTCCGTGTTCACCGTAGCGGGCGTTTAACCGAAAAGTCATCCATACCAGTAGGCCACCGGATATGCTCCCGAAGGAGATGCATATCCATTGGTCCACACCCACCAGATAGAGGATAACCACCGCAAGGAGCACCATCACAAGTCCGCCGGCGAAAACGAACAGATATTGAGACTTGAGTCCCTTGAACTCGACGGGATTGCCCGCACCTTTGTTTACCGGATACTTCATGCCTCTAGAGGAAGAAGGAACGCAGGATGGTGGCGGCCACGATCAGAAAGATACATGCGAAAAACCAGCTGGCGGCTGTCTTCGAGGTATCAGGATCGCCACTGGAGAACTTGCCGTAGGTCTTGATACCGCCCACCAACCCCAGGACGGCCCCGATGGCGTAGCACAACTTAGTGGCGGGATCGAAATACGAGGTCATGAGACTGGTCGCCGCGTTGATACCGGCAAGGCCCTGACCTTGGCCCTGCGCAAAAACACTGGCGGTAATAACCGCACACATCACAGAAAAAAGGATTCTTCTCTTCATTGTCGAATCATTTAGGTGAGACATAAATTTGAATTCGACAGCGAATGTAAAATGGAATAACGTACTGTAATTCAGTGCTGTCATCAGATGTCACCAGATGTCATCAAATGTCCTAAATGACCATAATAATCTAAGTTTTGCTATAATTTTTAGACAAAAATTGCTTTTTGTCTTTTTTATACCTATATTTGCGAATATAACCGTATTTATCAACAAAAAGCTTTGTAAAAATATGAGACAATTTAAAGTTTTGCTATTGCTCATAGCTATTTCTTGTTCCATGTTTGCGCAAGATAGGCTATCATTGTTTATTGGCAGGGCAAATAAATATGCCTCTGTGGAACTTTCGGATTACCGAAAACGTTTGTGTATAGAATATAATACCCCCAACAATCTATTGGATGATTATTATAGGCAATGTGGAAGAGATTGGGGGAATGTAGGTTTGGCCCTTGAAATAGCCAAAACATCTGGCAGGCACATGCGTGATGTATGTGATTATTATAAACGTTACCATAGGCACGGCTGGGATCGTGTTTTGATAGAGATAGGTATAAGGCCGGGATCGGTATATTACAATCCTTTCTATGACAGGGTAAATTATCATAGTAATTGTTGGCATGAACATTATTGTTCATACTGTGACCATCACCGAAAACATCATCACAAACATTATAAAAAACACAAGAAGCATAAACACAACAAACATTATAGGTGGGATGATGATGACGATGATGATTGGGATGACGATTAACATTTATAGGTATAAAAGTATATTGAAATGAGAAAGATTTTAATTTTTTTAGGATTGTTGTTTGTTATGTTGAGTGGCGTTTATGCTCAAAAAGGTAGACAAGCTATTGGATTCGGACTGAGTTATGGGACGGAAATTGAGAGTATTGGCCTTGGGTTGAAATATCAATACAATATAACCAACCCCATACGTCTTGAGCCGTCTTTGAATTACTTTATAGAAAACGACAATGTTAGTATGTTGGACATAAATATGAATCTCCATTATTTATGTCCCGTAGGCAGAAGCGTAAAGTTATATCCCCTATTCGGTTTTACATTTTCTAATTGGATGTTTGACCTAGGAGATGGTTTTGATATTGATGTGGACGGAGACCATATTCATATAGACAAAGATAATGACAATCATAACGAATGCAGGGTAGGAGTGAATATCGGTGGTGGAGCCGACTTCGCATTGACAAGTAGTTGGATTATGAATTTCGAGTTACGCTACCAACTGGTCAGTGATTTTGATCAGGCTGTATTCAATTTGGGATTCGCTTATCGTTTTTAATTTATTCTATAATAAAACAATATCAGCCCTTTACTGAAAATTGCTTCAGTAAAGGGCTGATATATAGAATTGAGCAAGAAGCGTATTGGAGTTTTAGAAATGAGTGCTTACAACCACATTCTTGTCTAAGAAGAATACAAAAAGAGTGTTCTTTTTTGTATTTCTGAAAAGGATAGTGTGACAATTAAGTAAAACAGATCCATGCGTATAAAGAGATATTCTATCGTAATCTTGTTTCTATTCGTCTCTTTGTATATAAAGGCGACGGGACAGTCTTGTGATGTCATTTACATCAATGGTGAGCAATGGTGGCTGATGGCCAGACCAATAGACAAGGATTCCGCCCTATATACACGGTTAAGGGACTTTCTTCCGGAAAATCATTGTATGTCAACCGCCAACTGGGATGGTTATACGGCCTTTTGGAAAATAGAGGACAGCTGTCTTTACCCGCAACGTATGGAAATATGCGTATATGACAAGGCAAGTCGGAAAGATTCCACTTTGATTTACCACACAGACGCTCTGAAAACACTTTTTGCCCCTTATTATGAGAACGGAAGGATTCCTGCCCGCTGGTTCAGCAGTGAACTACGGGCCGGCAAAGGTGATTTGGTACATTATGTCCACTCCGGTTTCGACCGTAATATGGAAGCCGAACAGGTAATTCTACTCAGGCAAGGCAGGATACAAAGTGTACGGACATACCATAATTTCAAACAACCTGGAATAAAGATTTTAGAATCACAAGATGAAATCATCCGGCGGTTCCCCTGGCATCGTTTTCCGAAGTACAAAGGACAGCGGCTGATATTCAGTATACGTAATATCCAATGTACCCCGGATGGCCATCTCCTGGACTTTGATGTCCGAACTTTGTTCATACGTCCCAAAGGAGAAAACATTGAAGACCGGAACCACCCATTAGTGAAAGCTTTCAAAGAGACACTGAAAAGTATTTATCCATGGGAGAGACTATTCATCAACGGGAAATATACCATGGAACCTCTAAACTGCGTATTAGGTATTTGGGAGAAAAATGATTTACCATCCAAAGCAGATAACGATACAACCGGATATTCCATTATAGGTAAAGTTTATGGGGAAGAAGTGCGACAGATTCCGCCCTATGATGTTATAAAAAGACCGTTGACCGGTTCCAATCTGAGAGTAGAGGGATTGCCTTTTCAAGGTTGGCTGACTGATTCTACAGGAACTTTCAGAATAAAACATTTAAAAAAAGGACAATGTCTTTTGCGGGCAGAATTTATTGGCTTGAATCCTTGTGACACACTCGTCACCGTGTCCGGAACAACATGCACGGACACCTTACAACTGGTATTGACATTGCCTTATGACTATATCGAAGAATATGTATGTTCACCGAAATTGTCACGTGAATATATCAATAAAGGGCACCCGAATCTAAAACTGGTCATACCCATTGAACAAGACAAAAAAGTACGGGAACATATCTTTTGGAAAAAGTATGGAGTCAAATATTATAGCTATTATCCCCTGAAAGAAAACGGAAAGATGGATTGCTATTTAAACACGCCCAATCGTCTGTTGACAGCCTACAACCGGGAAGTGTTCCGCTATCTGGATAAAAAATACGGGAAAACATGGCGCGAGGAAGTACCTCCCGGCATCTTCGGACTGGATAAATCATTGGATGAGCTACGGGATGAAAGCTGGCTTATCAAGACATTGAGCCGACGATGTAAATACCCGATAGTCTGGCAGAAGAAGAACAAAGGCTGTGTCTTGCGAGTTGCTTACGAAGTGAATCAGGATGGTTACATCACCACGGCCACTATTCTTGGTAAAACGCCCCGTTCATTTCGAAAATCAGTACTGGATGTTTTACAATCGTTTAGAAATGAACCTACTGTCTTATGCCCTGGAAAGGATACGCTATGCATTCAATACAGACTGGATACCATGCCACTCCTTCCGAAGGCGGATGTGGTTATTACCGGTTATTCCACCTGCGACCAACCCGTCTTGATGAGATATGATGCCACCTTGATTGCCCATACCCCTGAACCTCGTTTGGAAGCGGGTGTTCCGGTCTGTTATCTAAATGAGCGTGGAGATACCATTGTGCCATACGGCAGATATAAATTCTGTCAAACCGATACCATCAAAGGTATAGGCTTTGTATACGAAGACAAGCCAAGAGATGCCAGGATAGTCTGCATTAACGATGCAGGCAAGAAACTTTTTTATGTAGTCGAATGTGATAACGGACCTGATTATGTCAAGGAAGGGTTGTTCCGAATCATGGATGAGAAAGGCCTGATGGGTTTTGCCGATTCGTCGGGACACATAATCATTACTCCCCAATTCAAGTTTGCATACCCTTTTGAGGGAGGAAAGGCTAAGGTTACATTTACGGGAAAACAAAAAGTCGTATCCGGGTCTGACGGCGAAAAACATTATTGGGATAGTGAAGAATGGAGATATATAAACAGAAGATGTAAGTTTGTACAACCTTAAAGTCAAAACGTATGAAAAAAATAGCGTACTTGTTATCAGTTTATTTATTCTGCTTGTTACCCAAATTGCAAGCGCAGGATATCGATTTTCCGCTGTCACTGTCGGAAATAGAAAAGTATGAGAGCCGCATCCGCATACAAAGGCTTCCCGCTGTCACCATCACCCATGCGGACGCCTACAAAATCAGGACACGACAACCAGTATATTCTCCTCGGACAAAAGAGATTGTGCTTGATATAATCAATATGGATGGCCCTACAGCCGAGCTTGAATATCATAATCTCAAACAGATGGTAAATGGCAAATGGCTCGGTTTCCCCTTTATAGACAATCTTGTATTCGCCATTGGAGGAAGAGATTTATCCAAAGGCGATACGCTACCCGAACATATCCGTATGTCCGAGTTTAAATATCCGTTAAAGCCCAACAGGTACCAGGCTAATTTTTATGTGTTTGCCAACATCCATACCTATTGCAATCTGACAGGTAAAAGTATTGTTTCCATAAAGGAGACGGAAATGGACGGTGCCTTTGCTTTCAAGGTATTACCATCCAATAATGATTCCATACGTATTTTATTTGAAAACCATACAAACCTGGAGGTACAACCGGTCTTTTTCCCTAGTATAAGTACAGACGAGCGATATATGGTACATCCCTTTGCCCGTTCCGGTTGGGTAGGAGAAGCGAATTATATGAAAAGCCGTGCCCGTTTGAAAGGTGGAGAAGCGATACTGTTTACCATTCCTGTCTCATGGGATGTCAACCGGATAACAGACAGAAACGACAAGAAACGATTCCAAGCAGGCAGGTTACTTTCAGGAAAATACCGAATAGGACTGCAACTCGAAATTTATATGGATACGGAATTTGAAGTAAAATAAATACAACCGCTTATGATAACAAGACTATTATTATTGGCAATGCTCCTGCCGCTAGCCGGCCTGTCACAGGTGCAGGCGCAGGCAGACGGACGCTACATTGAAGTGACCGGGACATCCGAGATTGAGATCGTGCCGGACAGGATTCACTACATTATCGAAATCCGTGAATACTTCGAGGAGGAGTTTGATGGCAGGTCCAAACCGGAGGAATATCGTACAAAGATCTCTTTGGACCGGATCGAACAGGGACTGCGGGAAGTGCTGCATGACGCGGGTATCTCTCCGAATGCCGTCCGTACGCAGGAGATCGGTGATTATTGGCGTAAGCAAGGGCAGGACTTTCTGGTGGCCAAGACCTTCGATATTACGTTACTGGATTTCAAACAGATTGATGAAATCCTCAAACGTATGGATACCAAAGGTATCCATACCATGCGCATCGGTGAACTGGAAAACAAGGACATGTTGTCCTACCATCAAAAAGGAAAAATCGCGGCCTTGAAAGCGGCGCAGAGGAAAGCGTCCTATCTGGTGGAGGCATTGGGTAAAAAATTGGGACCGGTAATACGTATTGTAGAAGACGAAGCAGGTAGCAGCCTTCCTTTCTCACAGAGTAACGTGCTGTCCTCCAATGTCGTTTCATTTGATAGTTTCCGTACAATTAAAAAGAAATACTCTATGCTTGTGCGGTTTGAGATTGCGGATTGAAAGGAATCGTAACTGCTTGAATATAAGGGATAATGTCGTATACTGCCATTGCCTTCAATAACTTGGTATGAAATTCGAGGAGGATCTTGAATCTAAATTCCAATGTTCTACCATATCGGATATTCATAAATAAACAAGCCAACCTATTCTACCGCATAAAGTAATAAGTTGGCTTGTTCTAAATTAATAACATAAATAAAGCCAAGGCATTATTGTCATCATTAACAGCATCAATAACAAAACATAAAGCAATATCCGTAGTGTATGGTTCGGGCATTTCTTTTTGACAAAAGCCGATACCATCTTTATGTGTAACAGGAAATGAATGGCAAGCAGAGTGACCAATACAACTCCCGCCCACAAATGAATATTACCCCAATCATGCCTTCCCAAGCCCAGTAAACGTGAACACCATGGAGTAGCGTCCTGGAATCTTACAGCATGGCGGGAAGGAATGACTATTTCCAATATGAAGCCACTTATACTTACCAAAGCCATTGCCATCAGCATGACAAAGTCTATGATAATATTAAGTGACATCTTATTCTTTCCGGACATCATTCTTTATGGCTATGTCCATGACATTCATGATGATGTTCATGGGATGAACAGCCCACTCCCGAATCTGTAAGTTTCCCGCTTAAATAATCAGCGGCAACTTCCAGAATATTACCCGAACAGCCTCTTATGACTTTGATATGGTGGGACGTAAGTACATTCAAGGCACCTTGCCCCATATTTCCTGCCAGCATGACGCTGACTCCCATGTTTTCCAATTCTCCTGCGATATTGGATTTACATCCGCATCCTTGCGGAGAAGGAATAGTCTCGCTACTTAGAATCTGGTTGTTTTGTCCTACTGTCAGGATTGTGTAATACTCACAATGACCGAAATGGTTATCGACTACATTGTCTCTGGTCGGAATAGCAATTTTCATCATAATCTCATTTTTATTAATGTTAATATTACTTGCGCTTAAGTCATCGGAGTGGCATACCGGACATTCCATCTTGCGGATTTTAAGCGTGGGATTGATATTGTTGAATAAGAAACCGCATGCTCCGCAACGGAACCATTCACTGTCTGTGTACGCTGCTCCGCCTTCTATCATAATGGTAACACCACGAACCAATGCCTTGGCAATCTTTTGCCTTGCGCTGACATATATCCGACTTAGTGTCGGACGTGATACTCCCATTGAAACAGACGCTTCCTGTTGGGTTTTCATTTCATAATCGCATAACCGTATCGCCTCATACTCTTCAAAATGCAAGAATATGGTATTCTTACAACAACCGTTCAGACCTATGGGCTTGAATCCTGCGGCAACGGGCATGTCATTAACTTTACGGATATTTTTAGGACGTGGTGACATTATATATATTGTTTCTGCTTGCAAATATAATGAACAAATGCTCAAAATAAAAACAATAGTTCCTCTTTTTTAAACCAAAATTACTTCCGAAATGAAGCCACATGCCGAACGGCATATAAATGAAAGCCGCCTTTCTGTAAAATACAGAATTCCGCCTATGTCCGCAGGCAGAATCCTATTCCCCGGAAGTATTCCCTCTTACACCAACTCCCGCCAGTCAACCCCGCCATTGTTCCTTTTCCCCCCTTTTTTCAAAGGTCGCGGGTTCCCATCTTCATCCAGGTTCTCTTCCAGCAGTTTATTCACGGCTTCCTCATTCCCTACCTGGGAAATGAAAAGATCGAACAGACTGGTATTGCGGATAGCGAACAGCGTCCGTGCGGCACTGCTCCTTTTGTCCGCATCCTGATCCGCCCCGTTCACCCTCATCAGCACATCCCCGACAAGGCTGAACTCCTCCAGCGTAACCGCCTGCGTAATCACTTCCGTTTCCGGTAATGCGCTGTCCAGTTCTTCCTGCTCCTTCCGAAGGAGTTCCATCTCCTCCAGCGGAAGCAGACATTCCACATCCTCTTCCCGGATTTCCTCATCCTCACCGATATAGTCCGTCCCCTGTTCCAGCGGCTGACTCATATAGGGGGCCGCCGTCTTCCCGGCGTTCTCGTCAAGATAGACAAAGCGTGTCTTTCCCATCACTTCTTTCTCATCCGCCGGCTCCGGTGACATCGATATCATTTGTTCTCTTTTCGCCGGCGTGTACAGCAGGTCACACAGCTCACGTACTTTTTTCTTTTGTTCCCATACCTTATATAACAGGTAAGCGGCACAGCCGACCCTCACCGACAGATAGACGAGTCCTTCCATACCATCATTTCTTTAAATTTTCGATGACACGTCTCATCAATGATATCCCGGTACTTCTCCATATGCTCCGCCAACACATTGTTCACGAACGTGGGTACAGATATTCCCGGCGCAATGACAGGAAGGATCCCGGTCAATGTCTCATACAAGGATTCATCAATATAGGTTTGTCTCCTGGCTCCGGTCATTTTCCGGGTCAGGAACATTTCTCTGTAAGCACTCGCATTTTCCATGCCTTTCAATAAATCTTTGTTTTCCATATCTTCTTGCTTGAATTGTTTCAAAACCGGACTGGCTTGCAGACCGGTCGTTTCCTCTACCGAAGTCCCGATAGCGTCCGTTTCCGGAATCCCGCTATTGGACAAGGCTTCAATCAGGGTTTCCCCTAAATTTTCCGGAATATCCATCTTTGCGAAATCAGGAAAGAAATCCGCATCGTCAGGGTGTTCTTTGAATTCTGCCGGAAATACGGTTTCCATATAAGTCGTATCACGGACTGACTTCCTCATATCCGTTTGTATCGGGGGGAGAGCCCCGCCTTTCCTCAACCGGTTCCTGCCTGCTTTCATTTTAAGTACCTTGTACAGCAAATATGTTACAAACAGCAGGACTGGATAAATAAACAGATGTTCCATAATCTAATGCGAATTTTGGGTACTCAAGCGAACCATTTCATCCAATTCTTTTTCATACACTTCCAAATGATGGTCAAGCACGTTGTCCAGAAAAGCGGGAACAGTCATGCCGTCACTGAGCAACGGCAGAATCCGTGCAAACCTACGGTAGGTGTCATAACAGATATAAGTCTGCTTTCGATGGACGGCAATCTTACGGTTGAGAAAATTTTTTCGGTACTCTTGTATCTTCTCCGGAAGTGAGATTCCGCTTCCAGCCGGCTCGCGGGAAACAGGAAGCGGTTTGTCCGCATCTTCCCGTACGGACGGGAAAATATCAGTTTCCCTTGTGGTCTTTTCTTCCGCAAAAGGAGTCTTAGGAGTGCCCTCGGCATCCGTACCGTTGGCCATGAACTCTTTCAACCGTTCCTCATTGACATTGAATACGCCCCTTTTTTTCATGTCTTGTCGGATTTAAGATGGATAATCCGTTCGATCTCCCCGGCCAGCACATCCATATTGCTCCCTTTCAACAACTTTTCCGAAGGTGGAAAGTAGGTGCTTCTGAAAAATGTCTGCCCGCCGGAGGAGGTCTCTTTGTTATAACGTTCCATGTCCGGCATGACCGTCGAGAGCGTCTTCAGACCGATCTTCTCAAAAATCTCGTTATAGTGACGGTAAACCTCCCTGGAGACACGTCCGTCAATCTTGTTCCAGAATAGTAGGATCTCTTTTAACGGTGCTTCAGGATATTGCCGGATGAAATCCCGGAGCGTCGCCACGAAAGACAGGCTGCTCTGCATGACCATCCGGTCCTGCACGACCGGCGTAAACACATAGTCCATGTTGATGATGGCCTCAAGGATTCCCGGAGTATTCACCGTTCCGGGCAAATCAAAGAAAAGGATATCACTGTTCCCCGATAACCGGTCTGCCGTTTCCAGCACTTTGCCGGGCCCGGAGGTAAGGACCGGATAGGCTTTCTTCCCCGTCCGTTCATACTGCCTGCACAACAACTGTTGGAGGAACTCGCTTCTCTCGACGTTTTTCATGTCACGGGAACGTAGCGCCTGGATGCTGAACTGGGGATAGTCGCAATCTATAACCGCGACATTCTTTCCCTTCACGTAGTGGAAATAACTGGCAAGCAGCACCGTCATGGTGGACTTGCCCACACCGCCCTTCTGGTTGCTCAAGGCGATGAATGTGCATCGTTTGCTCATAAGCTTTCGAATTGTGGGTTAATAATCGTTTTAATGTTCTCGCTATTTCTTCTTTTCAACGGCTTGTCGGGTTCATGGGACATGGCACGGTACGGATGGCATATTCCGGCCTTGTTATCACTACAGAATAACCTCCTCATAAGATATGAGGGGCTTGTCTCCCTACCGGATGATGGCACAATATTACCGTCATACTTGAAAAACGGAAGATTGTCATATCGGTACAGGCTGTCATGCCTGTACCCTCCCGGCATCTTGTCACCAAATGGCCGTATCATTGTATTTTCTCTTTTCATGGTTATCATTCCGTTTTTTTCTCTTGACACAATAACATAATATTTTAAAAACATGACGTGGACAGAGGATGATCTGCCGGTAACACGGGTATATTTTATCAGCACATCGGAAGATTGTTTCCCTGTCACAGTCCAAAAGTAACGGCTATTTCCAAGACTTCCGCCAATATTGCCTCGCTCTGACATCAGATGTCGTCAGATGTCATCAAATGTCATACTTATCCCTGTTTTACAGCTTGTTGCGTTCTTCTATTTTTGCAAAGTCAGAATCACGCAATGGAGGAAGAAGGACTTCACGGACCACGGTATGCCGCAAGCGTCGCGCAGCAATCCGACCATAGGAGGATTCTCTGTTCAAGCGAACAGAGCAAGTTGTGTCCTTGTCCGACAAAAAGTCTTTTGTCCGACAAGAACCAACTTGCCCGCCCAGAGGGGCGGGGGAATCCGCTCCAAAGTCGCGGATTCCGGAAGAGAAAAAAAGTACAAACCAAAAATCTCATGTGTATGGAGAGAACAACAGGGACAAGGACGGGCAGAAAGCCCAAAAGTGATCCGGCGGACCGCAAGTACAGTTTCCGCCTGAACGCCGAGGAGAACACAAGATTTGAAAAGTTGCTGGCGGATTCGGGAGTCGGCAACCTCACGCTGTTCATCAAGAAATCCATCTTCTCGGGACAGATAAAGGTCGTGAAAATAGACAAGGCGACGATGGACTATTACATCAGGCTGACAGAATTCCACAAACAGTTCCAGGCTGTCGGCAATAACTACAACCAGGTGGTACGTGCCTTGAAGAACAATTTCGGGGAGAAACGGGCGAGGGCATTGCTCTATAAACTGGAAAGGTTGAGCCTCGAGCTGATGCTCGTCTGTAAAAAGGTCATGGCGCTAACCCAGGAATACGAGCGGAAATGGTTGCAAAAATAAGTCATGGCATGAGTCTTTACGGGGTGCTTGCCTATAACTACGACAAGGTAGCGGCTGGTACGGCTGAGATCCTTTCCGGCAGCCGTATGATCTCCGACCGGCTGGGGTTGCCGAGCGGGGACATACGCATGGCATTGCTCTCTTTCGAGAACTACCTGCTGGCAAACCGCAACACGGAGAAGCCCGTCCTGCACATCTCCCTCTCACCGGCACCGGAAGACCAGCTGACTGACGGGCGGCTGGCAGAACTGGCGGAGCGTTATATGCGGAAGATGGGGTATGGGAACCAGCCTTACATCACCTACAAACATGCCGATACACACAATACCCACATCCATATCGTCAGTGTATGTGTGGATGAACAGGGGAAAAAGATCAGCGATGCCTACGAGCACCGGCGTTCCATGACCGCCTGCCGGGAACTGGAAGCGGATTTCGGCCTGCGGAACGGAGCGGATGTGGAAAGGCGGAATCCGAAAGCGGAACTAAGGAAGGTGGACGCCTCCTTGGGAGATGTCCGCCATCAGGTAGGCAATACCCTTAAGGCCGTGCTGGAAAGCTACCGTTTCCAGACCTTCGGGGAATATAGCGCGCTACTGTCCACGCTCAACATCGAGGCGAAACAGGTCAGGGGAGAATACAATGGTGTATCATACACCGGCATTGTCTATTCGGCCACGGATGATACCGGCAGGGTGGTCAGTCCGCCGTTCAAGAGTTCCCGATTTGGGAAACGCTTCGGAAATGAACAGTTGGAAAAGCGGATGCTGATGAACCTGAAAGCCCTCAAGGAAGGGAAACGGGCACCGTCCATACAGGGGGACATCGCCCGTGCCTTGCGGCTGGCGGATTCACGGAAACGGTTTGTGGAACTGCTCGGGCAAAACCGTATCGATGTGGTCTTCCGTGAGAATGAGCGGGGACGTATCTACGGTGTCACCTTCATTGACCACAACCGCCGGGAGGTGTTCAACGGCTCACGCATGGGCAAGGAGTTTTCCGCAAATGCGTTCAACGACTATTTCAAATGGTTGGAGGGCATATCCGCAAATGAACGGGACGGACATACCGCCGCGGAGCTCTGGCGGCATCATCGTTACAAGGACGGACAGGAAAGTGCGCTCGAACTGGCAGCGGGTATCCTTTCCATGGAAACCAATCTGCGGGATTACGAGGAGGAGGCTTTCGCACGCCGCATGAAGAAAAAGAAGAAAGCCGGGCGTAAGTCACGTGGCATTTAGACAAAACAAGTATCAACCCGTTTATCCACAATTTTTATGCAACAGGAAGACGATTTGAGGGCTCTCGCCAAGATAATGGAGTTCGGCAGGGCCGTGAGTATTTTTCTTTTGGTGGTACACGTTTATGTGTACTGCTATCCAAGTATCACCGCATGGCATCTGAACCTTGAGGTGATAGACCGGATTCTGGTAAACTTCAACAACACGACCGGTGTTTTCAACTGTATCCTCTGGACCAAGCTGCTGGCGGTGCTTTTGCTGGCCACCTCCTGTCTGGGCACGCATGGGATCAAAGGGGAAAAAATCACCTGGCACAAGATCTATACGGCCCTGGTGGCTGGAAGCGTGCTGTTTTTTCTGAACTGGTGGCTGCTTGAGCTATCTTTGCCACACACGGTGGGCTCCATATTGTATATCTGCACGCTTACCGCGGGTTATCTTGGCCTGTTGATGGCGGGTCTGTGGATGAGCCGGCTCCATAAGCACAACCTCATGGAGGACGTCTTCAACATGGAGAACGAGAGTTTCATGCAGGAAACCCGTCTGATCGAGAACGAGTATTCGGTGAATCTCCCTACAAGATTTTATTATAACAGGCGGT
>JAUUNK010000109.1 GCA_030844565.1 Bacteroides ovatus | reverse complement strand
GCACCGACGACTTTGCTGGGCACTGGGCACATAATGCTAACTTGTCCGTAAAAGCAATCATGGCGGTAGCAGGCTATAGCGAGATAGCTAATCTACTTGGATTTAGCGACATATCTAGCAAATACGCCACTATTGCAAAAGACATGGCAACCAAATGGGAGAAAATGGCAAATGAGGGTGATCACTACCGTCTTGCTTTTGACCGCCCTAATACTTGGAGCCAGAAATATAATATGGTGTGGGACAAGATGTGGAATCTTAATCTCTTCCCCAATAATGTGATAGGCAAAGAGCTCAACTATTATTTGACTAAACAAAATCTTTATGGTCTTCCGCTGGACTCACGGAAAGAATATACAAAATCCGATTGGGTGATGTGGACGGCGGCTATGGCTTCAGATAGAGAGACGTTCGACAAGTTGATAGATCCTCTTTATAAATATATCAATGAAACTACTTCCCGTGTACCTATTAGCGATTGGCACCATACGGATAGTGGCCAATGGGTAGGATTTAAAGCAAGGTCTGTGATTGGTGGCTATTGGATGCAGGTGCTGATGAATAAGATGTCAGGAGATAAATAGTTTGGTGAGACTTTGGGTCTCGGTTAAAAAAATAATTCTATGAAGTACAAGACAATGAAAAATGAATGGAAAAGGTTCCAGTGGATTCTACTGGTACTTTTCACAGTGAGTCTTTACAGTTGTAAAGATGATGCAGAGGGAGAAGAAGCTTTGCCTTATGATCCAGGCAAACCTGTATTGATTACAGATTTTACACCTGACACGGGTGGCGGAAATACCTTTATTGTTATAACAGGTCAAAACTTTGGTACGGATGTTTCTTTACTTAAGTTGACTGTCGGAGGAAAAGATGCTAAAATCATCAACGTCCGTGGCAATTATATCTATGCTATTGTGCCTCCCAAGGCGTTTGGCGGGAACTTTGTGCTGACAGTGGGAGAAGGCGAACAGGCACAAACGATTGAAGCTGAGAAGAAGTTCGACTATCAACGACAGATGGTTGTATCTACGCTTTGTGGAGACGTGGACGAGAAAGGGCATTATGACATAAAGAACGGACCTTTTAATGATTGCGGAGGTTTTGACGCACCCACCTGGTTTGCATTTGACCCGGAGAATAAAGACATCCTTTATCTGATACAAGATGCAGGCACGAAGCCGATGCGTGTTTTCGACTTAAAGAATGAACAGGTTTATTCCACCATCCTTAACATAGACCGTACGCGTACCATCACTTGGACACTGGGAAAAGACGGAGTACAAGACACAATGATTATCGCATCGGACAGAGGAGGCGACCAAGACGTAAACAATTGGTATTTAGTACGCGACAAGAGCAAACCCATACATGAAGCTTTCAATGTAACTCCGCAACCGATGATGCTTGGCAAGCAATGCAACGGGTCGGCAATCCATCCGGTCAATGGAGAGTTATATTACAACTCTTATGCTATGGGAGACGTATACCGATTCGATTATCGCAATTCGTGGGACAACTACAACCACAAGTACGACTATACCACCACGCAAAAGCTCTTTTCCATTCAAGACAGGAACTGGGAGTTCAATATGGTGATTCATCCCACGGGCAGATATGCTTATATCCTAGTAATCAACCAACATTATATCATGCGAACCGATTACGACAATGTGAAAAAGAGATTCGGAACTCCCTATCTGTTTTGTGGTTCGGTGGGACAGGCTGCATGGAATGACGGCACCGGAGATAAAGCGCGCCTAAACAGCCCCTACCAGGGAGTGTTTGTAAAAAACAAGCAGTATGTAGCAGAAAACAGAGAAGATGAATATGACTTCTATTTTACAGACCAACACAATCATTGCATCCGCATGCTGACAGCAGATGGCAGCGTCACTACTTTTGCCGGCCGGGGAAGTTCCGCGTTGAATTCTAATCCCTATGGATATGTCAACGGAAGCTTGCGCGAGAAAGCACGTTTCGACAGACCTTCGGCATTGGCTTATGACGAAGAAAGAGAAACCTTCTATGTGGGCGACTGGATGAACCATCGTATCCGCAAGATTGCATTGGAAGAAGGCGATGAAGATGAATAATTAACTTATGATAAACACAGTTATGAAGAAATTCCTGATCATATTTACAATGCTGATGGGTTATCTGTCAAGCATTCAGGCAAAGGAGTCAATTACAGTAACGGGGGTCGTTACTGACGTAAATAAGGAACCCCTGATTGGTGTTAATATTGTGGTGAAAGATATGCCCGGTCTGGGTGCAATCACCGACATCAACGGTAAGTACAAAATAAAGATGGAGCCCTACCGCACACTGGTCTTTTCATACATCGGTTATGAGAAAGTGGAGATTCTGGTGAAAGAGCAACGGGTAATCAACGTCAAGATGAAGGAAGCCGAATCCAATTCGCTGGATGAAGTAGTGGTGACCGGTACCGGTGTACAGAAGAAGCTAACCGTGACAGGAGCAATCACCTCGGTGAACGTAGAAGACCTGAAATCAAACCCCACTGGTAGCGTTTCCAATGCATTGGCAGGTAACGTAGCAGGTATATTAGCAATGCAGACTTCGGGACAACCGGGGCAGAACACCTCAGAGTTTTGGATTCGCGGTATCTCTACGTTTGGAGCCAGCAATTCCGCATTGGTCCTCGTGGACGGTTTCGAACGTAACCTGGATGAAGTCAATGTAGAAGATATTGCATCTTTCGTGGTGCTGAAAGACGCTTCCACTACCGCTATCTACGGTGCACGCGGTGCAAACGGTGTGGTGTTGATCACCACTAAACGAGGTAAAGCAGGTAAGATTAATATCGATGCCAAATTGGAAACGACCTATAATACCCGCACTATCACACCCGAGTTTGTAGACGGATATTCGTATGCCAACATGATTAACGAAGCACGTATTACCCGTGCCCAGGAGCCTCTTTATCAACCCTACGAGTTGGACATCCTGCGCCATAACCTCGACCCGGACCTGTATCCGAATGTCGATTGGAAAGATGTATTGATGAAAGATGGAGCGATGACCTACCATGCTACATTGAATATGAACGGTGGTGGTACCATCACGCGCTACTTTATTTCTGCGGGCTACATCGAAGAGCAAGGTATGTACAAGACAGATGCCACTTTAAAGAAGGACTACAACACCAACGCCAACTCCAAGAAGTGGAACTACCGTATGAATGCAGACGTGGACATAACGAAGACCACCTTATTGAAAGTAGGTGTTTCCGGCTCTCTGCGCAAAGTGAACGAACCCGGACTTGCCGGAGACATCTGGCACTCCATCATGGGACAAACGCCGATTTCCATCCCCTTGGTTTATTCCAACGGCTACGTCCCCGCTTACGGAACAGGAAACCAAACAAACCCCTGGGTGCTTGCCACACAAACCGGATACAATGAGAAATGGGAAAACAACATCCAGACCAACGTAACCCTCGAGCAAAAGCTGGACTTTATCACGAAAGGACTTAGCTTCGTAGGACGCTTTGGATATGACACCAACAATACCAACAGGATTGAACGCCACAAGTGGCCTGAACAATGGAAAGCCCAACGCTTCCGTGATGAGAATGGAGAACTTATCTTCGACCATATCTCCGACGAAGCGAAACTGTTCCAATGGAGCACAGGGTCGGGTGATAGAAACGAGTTCTTTGAGGCAATCTTGCAATACGATCGTTCGGTACAAGCTCATCATTTCGGAGCTACACTGAAATATAATCAAGACTCAAAGGTGCAGACAGTGAACTTGGGCGACGATATTAAAAATGGTGTTGCACGCCGTCACCAAGGAGTAGCAGGCCGCGTAAGCTATAACTGGAACTACCGCTATTTTGCCGACTTCAACTTCGGTTATAATGGCTCCGAAAACTTTGCTACGGGACACCAGTTCGGTTTCTTCCCCGCCTTCTCCGTGGCATGGAACATTGCCGAAGAACCTATCATTAAGAAACATCTCAAATGGATGGGCATGTTCAAACTACGTTACTCTTATGGTAAAGTAGGTAATGATAACTTCGGCAATAACATCCGATTCCCTTATCTATATTCAATCGGTGGCGGCAATGGTTGGCAGTGGGCAGACTACAATTACGACAAAAACTATGGCGGCAAGATTTATACAGAGCTTGCTTCCAACAACGTCACCTGGGAAATTGCCACCAAGCACGACTTAGGAGTAGACTTATCGCTCTTCAATGACAAGTTTACCGCAGCCATCGACTATTTCCACGAACAACGCGACGGTATATACATGACACGTGAGCATCTTCCCGCCATGGTGGGTTTGAACGGCAGAAACCCGAAGGCAAACGTGGGCAGCGTATTATCGCAGGGATTCGACGGAAACTTCGCCTTCAAGCAAACGCTCGGAGA
Source organism: Bacteroides ovatus (assembly GCA_030844565.1). Lineage (GTDB taxonomy): Bacteria > Bacteroidota > Bacteroidia > Bacteroidales > Bacteroidaceae > Bacteroides > Bacteroides ovatus_A. The sequence goes on along the minus strand of JAUUNK010000109.1, from coordinate 11,334 downwards.
AGTGAATATAACGGTTCGCGGTAATATGACTTACAGCAAGAACGAGATATTGGAAAGAGACGAGGCATATAACGTTTACTCTTATCAGATGTCGACGGGCTACCGGGTGGACCAGGCTAAAGGTCTGATTGATTTAGGACTCTTCAAGGACTACGACGACATCCGTAACAGCCCTCAACAGAACTTCGGCCCCGTGCAACCGGGAGACATCAAATACAAAGACGTCAACGGAGACGGTGTAGTAGACGACGGCGACCGGGTAGCCATCGGTGCAACTACCAAACCGAATCTGGTATACGGTATGGGTATATCCGCCCACTGGAAAGGACTCGACTTTAACCTGCACTTCCAGGGCTCCGGCAAATCGACCTTCTTTATTGATGGACCCGCAGTCTACGCTTTCCAGAGCGGCACTTGGGGAAACATCCTGAGCGACCTGGTAAAAGACCGTTGGATATCGGCTGAAATCTCAGGAGACCCTGCCACGGAGAATCCCAACGCCTCTTACCCGCGCTTGAGCTACGGGGGCAATAGCAACAACTTCCGCCAGTCCACTTACTGGCTTCGCAACGGTTCTTACCTGCGCCTGAAGACCTTGGAAGTAGGCTATTCTCTACCTACCTCGCTGGTGAACAAGGCACACCTCAACAAGGTACGCATCTTCTTCATCGGAACCAACCTGCTGACCTTCTCCGGTTTCAAGCTGTGGGACCCCGAGCTGTGCATTTCCAATGGAGAGAAATATCCGCTTTCACGGTCGTTCACTTTAGGAATGACTGTTAACCTCTAATTATAAAATGAAACTGACATGAAGAAAAAATATATTCTTTTAAGTGCCATAGTGGGCATGGGACTGAGTTTAAGTTCTTGCTCCGACTATCTCAATACCGACAAATTCTTTAGAGACCGCATGTCCATCGAAGACGTGTTCAAAGATGATGTATATTCGGAAGAATGGCTTGCCAATGCCTTCTCCTATTTAGGAGGTTCCAATGCAGACGTCTGCAGTAAGAAGGAGAATCCTTTCTGCTTTGACGACGACATGTATTTCGGAGACTTCGGCGCCTGGTACAAGAGACTCAAAAATGGAGAATATGGAGAAAACGAGCAGCAAGGTCCCTGGGGAGCATGCTACTCCGGCATCCGCCAAGCCTCCATATTCATTATGAACATAGACATGAACGAAGAGTTCACGAAGGAAGAAATAGCCGATTACAAGGCGCAAGCCCGTTTCGTGCGCGCCTACTATTATTGGTTGCTGCTTCGCAAATACGGTCCCATACCTTTGCTGCCCGAAGAAGGGCTCGACTATACGGAAAGCTACGACGGACTTTCACGTCCCCGCAATACGTACGACGAATGTGCCGACTTCATTGCCAGCGAACTGGCATTGGCCGCCAAAGACTTGCCCCTGACCCGAGGCGCTCTGTCTATTGCCCGGCCTACAAGAGGCGCCGCCTTGGCCGCACGCGCCAAAGTATTGCTTTATGCAGCAAGCCCCATCAACAACCCGCGTCCCACCGATACGGAGAAATTCACCGATATGGTAGACGACCAGGGGAAATGCCTCATGGCTCAGGAGTATAACGAAAGCAAATGGGCAAGAGCCGCAGCCGCAGCCCGCGACGTAATAGAGCTCAACCGGTATGAACTCTATCATGCAGGTATCCGCGAAGTGGGGGCAGCAGGCTATCCCAAGACAATCACCCCACCCGCTGATGGTAACTTCTCGGAAAAAGACTGGCCCAATGGCTGGAAGAACATCGACCCCTACGAGTCTTACCGTTCGATATTCAACGGACAGGTAGCAGCCGAGAACAACCCGGAACTCATCTTCACCCGCGGGCAGAATCAAGGCGGCGAAGGCATCCACACGATGGTGGGACACCAATTGCCACGTTTCACCCAAGGCTGGAATACGCACGGACTGACCCAGAAACAAGTGGACGCCTACTACATGGCAGACGGAACCGACACCGACGGCAAAGACCTCGAAATAGGACGTGGCAACGGAACCAAACGTCCCACGGGCTTCATCGACGATACGAACAAAGACCAGTATAAATATTGTGACCTGCCCAACGGCGTCTCTCTGCAATATGCCGACCGCGAACCCCGCTTCTATGCCTCCGTGGCCTACAACGGCGCCTACTGGTATTTCCTCAATGCTGACAAAGAGGAGAACAAGGGACCGAAACAGTTCTTCTACTACCGAGGCGGCGGAAACGGATATACCAACACCGACTTCTGGTTGCGCACCGGCATCGGAGTCATGAAGTATGTCCACCCGGACGATGCCAACGACAATGCCAGCGGTAACGAAGGCGGCTGGTCGCACGTACGCCGCAAAGCCGAACCTGCCATCCGCTATGCCGAAGTATTGCTGATTTATGCCGAAGCGCTCAATGAGTTGGACGGCAGCTTCGAGATTCCTTCCTGGGATGGCGAGCAGACCTACACCGTCACTCGCGACGTCAACGAGATGAAGAGAGGCATACAACCCGTACGCATCCGTGCCGGAGTACCCGACTACACAGCGGAAGAATACGCCTCGAAAGACGTCTTCCGCAAGAAGCTGAAGCGTGAACGGCAAATCGAGCTAATGGGCGAAGGACACCGCTACTACGACTTGCGCCGCTGGAAAGATGCGCCCGTTGAAGAGACAACGCCTATCTATGGCTGCAACGCCCTCATGACTGAGGAGCAAAGGGAACTGTTCCACACTCCCGTCATCGTATCTGCCCTGCCCACCACCTTCTCCCGCAAAATGTATTTCTGGCCCATCTCGCATGATGAGTTGAAGAGAAACAAACGCTTGACCCAGAACCCCGGTTGGACATATAATAACTAATTCAAATGAAAGATAGCGATATGAAAAAGATATTTAACTACTTACTAGTAGCCATCAGCTTGTTTGTTACGAGTGCCTGTAATGATGAATGGAAGGACGAGCAATATCAACAATATGTCTCTTTGAAGGCTCCCGTGGATAGCAAAGGATGCACCCAGATTAATGTGCGCTACAAGAAAGATGGTAAAACAACTTACCGCTTGCCCGTGATTGTAAGCGGTTCCACGATGAACGAGAAGGACTTGAATGTCCACATTGCGGTAGACCCCGACACGCTGGTCCAATTCAATGAAGCACGTTTTACCACCGACACGGAACGGTTTTATGACCAGTTGCTTCCCCAATATTACAGCTTCCACGAAGAGATAAATATCCCTGCCGGGACAAGCACCGCTCTGCTCGACATTGATTTCTCCTTGAAAGACCTGGACATGGTAGACAAATGGATTCTTCCGCTCACCATCAAGGACGATGCCTCGTACAACTATCAATCCAATATGCGCAAACATTACCGGAAAGCGCTGTTGCGGGTGATGCCCTTCAATGACTTCTCGGGTTCTTACAGCACCACCGCCATGAAGACGTATTTCTATGACATCGACAAGGAAGAAGTGGTGGGAGACGCCATGGTGGAAAACACCCGTACTGCCTTTGTCGTGAACGACAGCACCATCTTCTTCTATGCCGGCCTGATGGGAGAAGACTTGCCGAAGAGCAAGCGCCGTCTGTATAAGGTATATGTGAAGTTCAACCACGACAAATCGTTGACCCTGAGTGCCGACAACGACCGAATCGACTTCGAAATTCCCGAAGGCACCACACCCATCTATTCGACGACGAAGAATATGGATGATACGCGGCCTTATATCGAGCATCGGTTCACGACGCTGCGCCTGACGTATCTATTCAATGATATTACCTCGGCTTCGATACCCATACGTTATAAAGTAACGGGAACACTGCTACTGGAACGTAAGATTAATCTCCAGATTCCGGACGAAGACCAGGCTATTGAATGGTAAGACTTTTCACTCTATTCATATTCTTAGAGAGGGACACAGATGACTGTGTCCCTTCTCTTTTTATCATACATATATTTGTCACAACTATTTTCTCCTAGTGTGAAAGGTGTACCATCCGGATGTGAAGGTCGTACAATCCGGATGTGAGCATTGTAGCATCCCAGGGGAAATATAGTTTATCCCTACGGGAAACATTCCTTCTCCCCTGGGGAGACAAAGTTTCTCCCCAGGGGAAACGATGCGTCACCCCAGGGGAGAAGGAACCTGTTCTTTAACTTAATATGTACCCTTGAATAAGGTGTACTAAGAAGAGGTGTTATAAATGGTATGTAATCATCGACTACCTTCCCCTTCCGGGACACCCGAAGGTTTAGGTAAAGGAGTGTCCACCGCAACCGGGGATCCCAGAACGGGCATTCCTTCTTCATCCCACGCTATCTTCTGCAAACGCGGATTGCGACTTTCCGGTTGTCCGGTAATCCCGTTAGGAACACTTCTTGCCTGATACAACATATACCATTCGGTCCCGTCCGGTGAAGGCAGGAAGGAAGGGCTGCTAGGACCATATACACCATTTTCAACACTTTGTTTAAAAATGGGTGTACTGCTCTTCCTCCAAGATTTAGGGTCGAGCAAATCGCTATCTGCATCCGCAGTCAGCATGCCCACGCAATAATAAGGTGTCCAGCAACCACTGGCGGAATAATACACAATAGCAGTCTTGTTATCTTTCGAATGGAAATATTGAGGACCTTCGTTCACGTAAATAGGATAAGCAGTGCGGCTACCGTCCGGGTTCATCCATTGGCGCTCCCATTCGTATTCGGGCTGCGAAATCATCACCCTTGGCGACTCTAGTGTCCACGGGTTCTCCATCTTGGCAATGTAGATACATTGAGTTTCACTATCAATCCTACGACTAGGCCAGCCGGACCACAATAGATATAATTCTCCTTTGTGTTCGAAAGGGGAAGGATGTATTCCCCAATTCCATTCAGGGTTGGTCATGATAGCTCCTTTCATGTGGAATTCACCTTGAAGGGGGTCGGAAGATTCATTTTCAATCACATACAATTGATGATTGTCCGTGTTGCCGTCATCAGCGGCAAAGTAGATATACCATTTGCCATTGATATAGCGTATCTCGGGGTCCCACAGATTACAACTATTAGCAGGGTCTTTTGGAATCCAGACTTTTTTGCATAGAGCGTGAGCCATATCGGTAATATCTGTAGCAGCCCACAAATAAATTCCATCACCCGTTTCATGCGTATAATAGTATTTCCCGTTGCAATAGATTGCACTGGGATCGGCACCTTCCGGAAGCAAAGGGTTAACAAAAGTGTTTTCTTTACTATCTTCTTTCTTTCCTGCACGTCCGGAGTTGCACGAAATACTTCCCACTACCACCAATAACAATAGATAGAGTTTGATTTTCATAGCTTCTTTCTTATTAGATGATGCAAAGAAAACACTTTTTTATCAAATAGCTATCAAAAGGCAGTTATCTAATGCTCTTCCATATCAGAATCATCTTCCAAATTATCCGAAATCGGCGGCTGTCCCGCATACTCGGTAGGAACCACTCCAAACTGCATCTTAAAGCATTTTGCAAAGTAAGAAGAAGAAGAATATCCTACTTGTATGGCAACGTCCGAGATAATCATCCCGCTCTTTATCAGTTCGGTAGCCCGGTTCATACGAATGGTTTTCAGATAATTGTTGGGGGACATACCAGTGAGCGCCTTTATTTTCCGGTAGAAATTGGAACGGCTCATATACATTTCTTCTGCCATGTCGACGATAGAGAAGTTTTCATCCTTCAGATGCTGGCTAACCACTTCTTGCACCTTCGCCATAAATTCATAGTCTTTTTGGGATATACCGGCTCCCGCAGTTGCAACAGGTGCAACTTCCGTAGATATACCGGTCATCAACTTATGGAAAGACTGCCTTAGCTTGAGCAAGTTGTTAATCTGCGCATGAAGCTGCTTCGTAGAAAAGGGCTTCTCAATATACGCGTCTGCTCCACATTCCAAACCTTCTACTTTAGACTCCAATGTAGTCTTGGCTGTCAACAAGATAACCGGTATATGAGAATATTCAATCCCAGACTTCACTTTACTGCAAAGTTCGAGACCATTCATTTCCGGCATCATCACATCACTTACAATCACATCCACATCTTCCTGCGCAAGCACTTGAAGCGCTTCGCGTCCATTGGAGGCCTTGACCACACGGAACCACTTTACTAAGGATTCTCGGGTAAGGTTCAACAACTCTATATTATCTTCTACCAGTAACACGGTATACCTTTTTCCAGGAAACTCGGGCGACTCATTTTCTTGGATTTCTTCGTCTTCGGAATAAGCTTCGATAATATTGGAAGTTTCTTCTACTTTTCCATCTTTGAAAGGAAGGGATAAGATAAAAGAAGAACCTCCACCTGCTGTATCTTCCAGACGCAGGCTACCGTAATGTGCTTCTGCCAGTGACTTTGCAAAAGCCAGACCGATGCCCGTTCCGGCTGTTGCTATTTTATCCCCCGGAAGCTGGTAGAAGGCTTCGAATATCTTCACCTTTTGATTATCAGGTACTCCGGGACCATCGTCGCTTACCCATATCTCGTAACCATCCTCTCTGACAACCAGCTTCAAATCGATGTGGCTACGGGCATATTTAATAGCATTTCCTATAAGGTTCACCAAAATCTTGCTTACTTTTTCGCTATCCACCATGGACGTCAGTTCTTGCTCGGGCAAAGTCAAGGTGAGCTCAATTCCTTTTAGCTCGGCAGGACTGGTGAACTGGCTGTAGACATCATTCACAAGCCTTTTTATATCGCTGTTTTTTAGGTTCAGTTGTAATCCGCCGTTTTCCATCTTCTGGAAATCGAGCAATTGGTTAGTGATACCCAACAGATAATTCACGTTCTTGTCTATCACCGACAGGTATTTTGCATCCTTCCCTTCCCTCTCCTTTTCAAGCAGCTTCTCCAAAGGAAGACGTATCAGAGTGAGCGGTGTACGTATTTCGTGTACCAGATTGATGAAGAAACCGATTTTCGACTTATATACCTCCTGCTCTTTGGCAATCTGATACTTTTCCATCCGTCGTTTGTATTTGCGCTTTACACGCAGGTTCCATCTCCAGGCAACTCCACCAATCCAGCCTAGTAAGAGAAGTGTATATATAATGTAGGCGAAAGTACTGCGCCACCAAGGAGGGGTAATCACCACCCATAGTGTAGTAGTCTTCCCGTTCCACTGCCGGTCGTTGTTCGAACCTCTCACTTCAAATTCATACTCACCGGGAGGCAGGTTGGTATAGGAAGCAAGATTATTCTCCGTATTCGTAATCCATTCTTTATCTACTCCCCGAAGTATATAAGAGTAGCGGTTCTTTGCCGGATCTTCGAAGCTAAGGGCAACAAAGCGAATGGTAAAGCTATTGTTCTCATAAGGCAAAGTTATCTTATCCGCCATATAGAGCGGTTTCCCCAGTTTAAGAAGCTTTTTCACTTCTTGTTCATCCGAAAGATAAGGTAGCCGAATATCCGTCACATACACCGGAGGAATATAAGTGTTATCTATAAACTGCTCGGGCTGAAAGACATTGAAGCCATTGATGCCGCCAAAATACATCTTCCCTTCAGAAGATTTTAAAGAAGACTGCGCCATAAACTGGTTTCCCTGCAAGCCGTCGGTAATGGTAAACTGGCGGAAGTGAGATTTGGTTACCGGATTAATCTTGAAAATCCCGGCATTGCTCGATATCCAAAATTCCCCTGTCTGGTCTTGCTCAATGGAATAAATGACTTTGTTGGGCAACAAGGTGTTATGTGGGTCGAACTCGATAAATGTCTCCGTCTTAGGGTCGAAAGAACATAGCCCCCCGCCATTAGTACCAAACCACATCGTTCCTTTAGTATCTTCAAACAAAGTGATGACGGAGTTACTGGTAATGGTAGTCGAGTCTTGCCGCTCATGCTGGAAGTGCTTCCAATGTCCGTTCATGGTGTTATATGAAAACACTCCGCTGTTGGAAGTGGCTATCCACAGGTTGTTATACATGTCTTCGTATATATCGGCAATAGAAATCATGGAACCGATACTGGTTATGGTCAGAAAATTGTCCGTAGCAGGGTTATAACGGCAGAGTCCCCAGCTAGTTCCCACGAATATCTCTCCTTTTCTATCTTTATAGATGCACAACACGTCGTTACTGCAAATCGTATTGGGTATCCCGCGGGAATGGGTATAAGCTTTCACTGCCCCGGTACGCAGGTTGACTACACGGATACCTTCCGCATACGTGCCAACCCACAGGTAATCGCCGTCCAGCAACAAAGAACGTATGTCATACTTCTGATTCTTGAATATTCCGGTAGTATAAGGAGAAAGCTCTTTTGTAGTGATATTGAAGAAATACAATCCGCTTTGTGTACCAATCCAGATATTCCCATCCTGATTTTCACATATAGGACCAACAACCTCTCCGGCACTCGGCACCCCTGCCAGATAAGCGGGAGAATAATAGTCGAAACGCTTCGTCTGTTTAGACATATAATTGATTCCGCCCAAATTTGTAAGCACCCACAGAGTACCTTCAGCATCCCGCATCATTCCGTTGATAGTCTGGTCGCTCAAGCTTCGTGGATCCGCCGGATTATCCACACGCAGAAAAGTCTTCTCTATACGGTCAAATACATACAGACCGTTGTCGGTTCCCACAAGCAGTTGCTTGTCTGCATAGTTCAGCAAGCAGCGAACCGCACCAAAGTTAAGAGAAGAGGCAGGGTAGTTCTCAATGATCCCCGTCTCTTCATTCAACCGACAGAGGAGGTTGCTACCTGCACCTATCCAGATTTCTCCGTCTATGTCGCGGATGCAATTCACCTTATAACTATCTTGCGGATTCGCTTCGAGAGTGATGTCATAAGATTGAAGGAACTTACCGTTTTCGTCGAAACAGAGGAGTCCTTCCTGGAGGGAAGAGACATAGACTTTCTTTTTGTCCTCACTGGGACAGATGTCCCATACAAAAGAAGTCTGCACACTGTTTTGAGTGAGCACATCGGCTTTTGGGTCGTAAATGAAGAAGCCTTGTCCGAGGGTGGCAATCCATAGCAGTCCGTTCCTTGTCTCCACTATCTTTTTTATCTCGCTGCTGATATATACGCCATACTCGGTAGTTTTATCAAAATAGGAGAAACGGTTGGTAGCACGGTCGTAGATATAAAGCCCGGAATTAGTCCCTACCCATATATTTTCCCCCTTCTCAAGCAGAGCCTCCACAAAATTATTCTCCAGCGAGAATTTATCGTTCAACATGTTACGGTAAACTTTATTCCCTCGTCCGTCATAGCGATTCAAACCATCACTAGTGCCCAGCCAAATAAAGCCATAACTATCCTGAATAGCACACCACACAGTGTTATGGGATAAACCATCCTCCACCTGGTATTTCTTAAAGGAGAAATAAGGAGATGCAAATACTGTTCCGACCCAAAAGGTCCATAAGCATAGTAGGATTTTAGTTAACTTCATTTCTCGTGTATTTTATTTATTTACTGGTATCAGTCTTGTAATTATCGGTTAAGCCAGGGTTCGGGATTGAGCTTTTCTTTCTCGCGCCGAAGCTGGAAATGCAACACGGTCCGTCCGTTGTCCGCCGCATCCGAGAATACCGTGCCGATAGCCTGCTTGGTCGTTACGGTATCGCCCGTTTTCACTGAAGCAGAAGACAGGTTGCAATACACCGATATATAGTTTCCGTGCCGGATAAGCACATTAAACAATCCATTCAGTTGGAAGACTGCCGCCACTTTTCCGTTAAAGATGGCACGTGCCTGTGCACCAGGTTTTCCTTGTATGTCGATTCCCTTGTTGTCGAGCTTGACATTGCGAAGCCCTTCCACTGCATACTGTCCATAATGGCTCACAATAATATAAGGGCCACTGATAGGCAAGGGAAGTTTTCCGCGGTTTGCAGCAAAGTTTCCCGATAATTCGCGGTCAGCCTTATTCATTGCATAGCTTTCGACAGGTTTCACCTTTCCTGCCGGAGCGGTTCTTCCCTCATTACCTGTAGATTTTTCTTTTTTCGTACCTGCTTTGCGATTGGCGGCCGTCTCTTTGCGAGCCTCCTCTTCAGCACGCTTGCGGGCCCGCTCTATTTCTTCGGCAATAAGCTTGTCGATACGGGCATTGAGCTGATTGGCTTCGCGCTTCTTCTTATTTATCTCACTTTGGAGTCCCCTCTGCTTTTTCTGGAGCTTTGCCACTAAAGTGCGTTGCTCCTTCTCCTGCGTTTCGAGCTTAGTCTTTTCCTCCTCACGTGCTTTTAACAAGTTCTCCTTGGCAGTCTTCACTTGCTGCAATTCCACCTTCTTCTTACGCACCTGTTCTTGCTTCTTGAGAATCTCTTCACCTTGCAAGCGTTGGTAAGTAGCATACTCGCGTACATAGCGCAAACGCCGATACGTTTGCCCTAAATTCTTAGCGGAGAAAATAAACATGAGCTTCTCTTCAATGGACTTGTTCTTATAAAGGTAGCGCACTGATGACTCATATTTTTTCTTCCTATCTTTTAAATCACGTTGCAACTTACGCAACTGGCGTTCTACCATATTGAGTTCCCGCTCCACTGCCTCCACGTCTTTATTCATCGTCGTAATGTAGCGTCGCCGCTCCTCAATCTGCCCGGTCAGTGCAGCAAGGCTGTTGAGCTGACTCCCTACGGTCTGGCGAGTATCTTTCAGCAACGACTCTGTCTCCTCTATTTGTTTCTGCAAAACGCCACGCTTACTTTCCAGTTCCTTAATCAGTTTATTCGATTGGGCGGAAAGCGGAAGCCACAGGCACAAACAACTTATCAAGACAGCAAGGCAACGTCGTCTCATAACAGGTTCATCAACATTTTCAATAAATCTTCCAAGGGAATTTGTTTATACCTAGATGATAGTTGAGTAGGAGTCATGGATAACTCTTTGGAGGAAAAATCATATAACTTCACTCTCGCCTTCTCCAAAGAAGGAATTCCAAGCTCCTTACCTGTCAACTCGGCTTTTCCTCCGGGAAGAGAAGCATCAAACAACAGCTTCTCCAAACGGGAGAACTGGGCATTCTTAGGTAAGACATTCTTCAGTTCCTTCCGTGTAGCACGCACATAGCGCTTGTTCATCCGGTCTACAAGCAATACTTCGTCCGGTGTCATCTCAATGCGTGCCACTTCGGTACGGAAAAGAGGCATCAACAGAGATAGCTGCACACGCTCTCCGCTTTTGAGCTTCATTGTACCGCCCACGTTTAAGTTGCTCTTCTTACCCGGCACAGTCAGTTGCACCTTGGAAGAAAGGTAAGTAGGAGCTTCGGGTACCGCCAAGTGCTTGGTACTCTTACAACCGGTAAGCACAACCACAAGCACCAAGAGCAGATATATCAATCTTTTCATTCGGCA
>JAUUNK010000108.1 GCA_030844565.1 Bacteroides ovatus | reverse complement strand
TGCGGGTGCAAAGATAGGCATTTATTTTATTCCTGCAATAAGTAAAGCTATTTTTTTAATGAGCAACGAATAAAAATCCCATGTTTAGGTGGATATAATGTGGTCTGGGTGCCTTCGTCACGTCCACCACACCCACGAGGGGATGGATAGTCCCAGATGTCAGAAAGACAGCAAAACGGACTCGTTCTCCTGTTGCTTCACCTGCATCGCATTGCGGTTCCTGTCTTCAGGCGTATACTCCATCACCGCATACTCCGTGATGCCCTGCGGAGACTCACGCTGACGGAAGTTGTTGGCCTCGAGCACGGTGACCAGCGTCTGCAACGACATACGGGTGGACTGTGTACGCCCATACACACTCAGCATTCCCAAGATGGCGGAGGCAGGAAGCCACTTTACGACGCAGTCCTGTGCCGTGGCGGGACGGTAGTAGTAGAAAAGATTCTCTTCCACAGGGTCCTTCAACCGGAAGTTTTCGTTACGACGGTTAAGCTCTTCGATTTCCCCGCCTTCATACCAATACCGGAAACCTGACCTATACAACATCAGCGCCTGCGAATAGACCCCTTCATAGTTCACCGGCTTGCTAAGGTCGATATGCGTAAGGCTGTTGAACAACATACGGCGGTTCTCCCCGATGTCCTGCAAGCAATGGGGATTGTTGGTGCTCGCCACAAAGGAGGCGTGGCGGACAAAGGTGTTTGCCTGCGTGTCATACACTTTCCGCTCGGTCACCTTCTCAAGCGTGATGATACGCTTCAGTTCCGCCAAACGGTTGGCATTCACCCCATCGAACTCCTCAAAGTTGACAATCAGGCAAGTGGAGAGCATCAGCATGTGGTCTTTGTTGTCAGGGTTAATCATACCGTTGCGATAGTAAGCCCCCAAGGATGGTGGCAACAGGCGGTGTACGAAACGGCTCTTCCCCCTACCCTGCTGGCTATAGAGCAGCAGGAGTTGCTGGTTCTGCTTATCATCGTCGAGGGCGCATGCCACCATGCCCACCAGCCAGCGCCGGAAACTCTCTACCCAGAAATCCTGATCCACAGCGCTCACGGTGGCGGCAAGCTCCCCGATATAATCCGTCACTCCATCCCAGGGCTGAAGGGAATCGAAGTAGGCGAAGAAAGGATTGTAGTCCTTCGCATAGCTGGAATCCACCACAGCCTTCACCATCGCCACCGAGGAGAATATCCCCGAAAGATGCAATCTTGTGTAGATAGAATTGATGTCTTTGCCCCGCAAAGGGGAGAAGGACTCCTCTGTCTTCGGACGAAACTCCAACTGGTCCAGGATAGTGTTGCGACGAATTTCGTAATGCTTGTCCAGAAACTCCATCACGCGGGTAATCATAGGTTTCTTTTGTTCCTCCTCGGCAGCATCGGTACGGCGGGTATAGAGATAGCTGTTGCGCAAGGGGACCTCCATGTCGAAGTCCGGCTCATTGCCATAGTCGCGGCGTGCCATGCACAGGGCGTCTTCTTCGGTAATGTGGCGGGAATAGCACTGGTTGCCCAGGCAATAGATAAAGCTGTCGCGGCTTCCGGCTTCAAAGCGGAACTTCCTCTTTGTATACTCCACCGCTTTGCGGTATTCCAGTTGAGACAAAGGATCGATGTGGATGCTTGCCGCTTCCCCTTCCGTCTTCTCCGGCACGGCAAGGGTGTCCTGATGCTTTTTCTTTTTATTCTTCGCCACCGGTTCGTCCTTCGAAGGGAGAATCAGCTTTATCTTCAGCGGTTCCACCTGCGCCAGCCGGTCGTCGGAGAAGAAAGCTTCTGGGTCGTAGGTGGCATACATGCCTCGGGAGAGGTCGCTGCCGCTCACGTCCACCTCATTATCGAGCAATCCGGCGTAGTAGCCCGCCACCAGTCTATACATCGCCTCATGATAGCGGCAGAGTTCGGCATAGTCCACCGTCCCCTGCTCATTCAGCCTCCGGCGCAACCTGTCGGCTTCCTCCGTACGCAGGTAGACAAGCACTTTCAGCCCATGCCGGCGGGGACTGAGCGCACAGCCTATCGTGTTGGGGTCTTCTTCGCACAGATGGCGCAGCGAAGGTATCTTCTCGCGCAACATCTTGTCAAAGTCCAGCAATATGAGGTCATTGTAGCGCAGCAGGCTGCACGGCAAGCGACACTCCGCGTAGTTGGCGGTAAGCGTATAGTAAGGTAGCTGCTTTTTGATGCGCTCTGCCTTCAGGATGTTGCCCTCCGCGTCCGCCTTCTCTATCTCCTCGATGGAGTTCCGGTGGAGATTTCCCCTGAACTGGTTGAAAAACTGGGGCAAGCTGATTTGCCCGATTACTTTTGTATATCCCCGATAGGAAGTTACCGTATATTCACTCATTTCTTTCGTTTTTTTAAAATGATTATTAGCTTTTTTCCGTCCACGAAGTAAAGACTTCTTTTCCGAATGAAAAAATACATTTTTTTGCCGGAAAACGGGGGCTTTTTCACGGAAAAGAAGCTTTTACGACGGGGGTGGGTCATTTGTCGCCTGCCAACCGGCGGGTCACTTTCTGCACCTCTCTACTGAGCTGTTCTACAGTGAGATATTCTTCCTTGACGTTGTGTTTCCGGAAGTCTGCCAGCTCCAACGCCAGCATAGCGATGACCCGGGGCGGAACCTGCCGCAAACTGCCCTCAGACTCCTTGAAAAAGGTAATCAGAGGGATAAGAAAAGCCTCCCTCTCACTGGGAAAAATCAGGGGACGATAGCGCTTGAGGGCATTCCAGAGCTTCTGGGCGAGGAAAACTGCGGGCGATTCGCCCTCTTCATACACTTCCATAGGAAACAGTTGTTGATTCTCAATCTTGTATTTCACTACAATAAATTGTTTTTTTTCATGACTTTTTGTATTTATTCGTTAGCATAATTTCACACAAAGGTATAAAATAACAAGAATATGCTCAAAATTATATATTCTTTAACAGTTACTCTCTTTATCTACTCTCTCTATATATATTATTTTTTTATAGAAAACGCGCACATAAATGATAATTTGAGGTGGTGGTACCACTACCTCTTTTTTAGAATTTGTGCGCGTTTTTCTAATAAAAAAATGAATAAGCCGCGTGTACGCATGCGCGCGGGTATTATATATAAAACAAGTACTTCTTCCCTGTGGACCTTGTAGATGAAACATGCGGAACAAGTACTTCTCCGGGGCAAACGGAGTACAAGACCGGGGCGGTGCCTGTACAACAACCGGATGGGAGGCATACTTGTTTTCCCTCTCCTCAAGGCTCGCCCAAGTGTTGCACTATCAGTTCCACCTCGCGGCGGAGGAACCGGTGCCGGCGTAAATTATAATCCACCTCCCCCAGCGCTTCCACTAAAGGCTCACATTGCCTGATCCATCTCAAGAGGGTTTTGAGGGCGGCATCTTCTGTTCGTCCCGGACAATAAAGCTGTGCAAGTTCTGCCTTATCGTATGCTTTTAGTACAAAATCCAAATCTTCGTTCATATTATACATATCATTGTTTATTAAAGTATTACACTGGTATAAAGATAGTAAATTTCTTCTTATCTGACAAATATTTTTAGGTATTTATTAAGTTTATTCTTATACAAGAATCCATTAAATAGAGACAAAAACAGACATTTCCGGACAAATAAGGATATCTGGGAACAAATACAGACACCGCCCCCTGCCGCTTCCCTACCTTTGTCATATCAAAAGCAAAGCGCTATACTTTTGATTCTTAACACAGTATTCATCTAAAAAAATTAATGATTATGGCAAAAGTTTTTTCATTCGTCAGCACTTTACGTAAAAACATGCTGGACAAAAACCAACCGGGTAAGTTCTACGCTATGGCAAAATCCACCGGCGAAATTGATATCAACGAGATGGCAGACCGCATCCAACGTTCCAGCACGGCAAACTGGGCAGACATCTTATGTGTGCTCCGGGCACTTCAAACGGAAATGATAGAAGGATTCAAACGAGGCGAAGTGGTCCGGCTGGGCGACGTGGGCACCTTCTACGTGACCCTGCGCAGCCAGGGAGTACTCACCATGAAAGAGGTCAGAGAGAACCTCATCCGGGGCGCCCGGGTCCGCTTCCGGCCGGGGAAGGAGATAAAGAATGCCCTGAAAACGCTCACTTACAGTAAATTCAAAACAGACACAGACCAGGCTGAGGGCGGCGGCGCCCCCGTCCCTGCGCCCGACCCGGACGGAGGCAACGGCGGCGGCGAAGCGCCGGACCCGCTGGGATGAAAACAAACTCAAGTATTAACGCTAAAAAAAACGGAAAGGAGGTAAAAAAATTATGGCAATCAAAAGATCCGTTTGGGACACCATTCTCAAAGTAGTAATCGCAGTGGCTTCGGCTGTACTCGGTGCACTGGGTGGCAATGCGATGACCCTGTAAGCAAAGCAGGTCGCCCTTCCCCAGGGGGCGGCCTGTCTTTTCCACAAAAAGTTTAATTCACACAAAAAATATCCACATGAAAAAATTCTATCTATTTATTTGCGCAACCTTCCTCGTTGGGAACTTTGCCCTTGCCCAAATCCCCACACCTGCCCCGGCATTGCCTAGCCCGAACGTGGCAAACCTGGGACTGTATGGAGAAATTCCTGTTTCCCATTTCACCGGTACGCCGGACATTACCATTCCCCTGTACGAAATAAAAGTGGGAGATTATACCCTCCCCATTTCCCTGAGCTACCATGCCGCCAGCATCCGCCCCGACCAACATCCCGGTTGGGCAGGATTGGGATGGAACCTCCATGCAGGCGGTGTCATATCGCGGACCGTGCATGGGAGCCCCGACGATTGGAACATAAAAAACCATCCCACGTATATGACCCGGGGATATTACTTCCATACGCAATCACTCAACAAACCCCAGTGGAGCTCTGTGGATTATGTAAGGGAAACGGCAGAAAACTACGGCACCCACGACTTCGAACCGGATGAGTTCAATTTCGACTTTGCCGGCTACCACGGCAAGTTTATGCTAAACGCCGATAAGACATGGAGCGTGCAGTGTGACAAGCCTATCCAGGTGGACTTCGACGGAACTTGGCGAGACGTACCCTTTGATAAGTTCAACACCGCTTTCCAATATTCCGGCTACTCCCCCTGTTTCGACGGGTTTACTTTGACAACCGAAGACGGTACGCAATATGTGTTCGGCAAAGAAGAGAATGCCATCGAATACTCTATCGGTTTCTTTGAACAGGCTACAGCCACCTGGACCGCCACCGCCTGGCACCTGACAAAAATCATCTTCAGCTACGGGCAAGAAATAAACTTTTTTTATGAACGGGGCGAATTCGTCAACCAAATGGGTATCTACCTCTACGACGATTTAGGGTCCTATACCAGCAGCGGTGGCTCCCTCACACCCGAATGTTCATCCTCGAGCCATACCTCACTGGGAGCAAGCTACAACGGAGTGTTGATTTCTCCCGTTTATCCCAGCCGCATTTCTTTTCCTGAAGGGGAAATTACATTTGAACGCGCCCAAACCGGGGAGCTTGGTTATCCACGAGACATTTATGACTTCAGGTATGGAATATGGCAAAACTCTCCCCGATACCGTTTTTTAAACTTCCTTGCAGACAACCCCTTGACCGACAATTACCCTGCTTGCCTGGACAAAATGAAATGGTATAAACTGACTAACGTAGCAATTAAGGATAAAAACGAAAAATGGATTCAGGATTATAGCCTCCAATATATAGACCAACCCAACCGGCGTTTAATGTTGACTGCGGTTTCTCTCTTCGTATGGGGGTTGAACGGATGGAGCTACGAAATGGAATATAATCATCCCGAAATGTTGCCGCCCTATTTGGCGGGAAGCGTAGACCACTGGGGATTCTTCAACAACCGCATGATGAGCGACAATTACAGTACTCACTACAATTCACGTGAGCCTAATGGTGCTGTAACTGTATATGGGATATTGAGTAAGCTACGCTATCCTACAGGAGGATATACCCGTTTCGAGTTCGAACCCCACACTTATACCAAACAAGTAAAAATGAACCGCTGGGAGGGATATGATATACTACCTAAAGCAAAAATTGCAGGCGGCGTGAGGATAAAAAGAATCATCAACAGTTCCACAGGCAAAGAAGCAGACGAAATAACGGATAAAGAATATTTCTACACAACGGATTATTTGACTAATAAAGAAAAGTCGACCCTCTCGAGCGGCATATTGGGTGGACAGTTCAAATATTACTTTGACGACTATCAGGTGCAAGGTATGGGAGCAGATAAAAACGTGAAACGCGTGATTAAAGCATTCAGCAGTCAATCCGTGCTACCGGCTTGTATCAATTCTTCCGGATGTCATATCGGCTACACCGAAGTGGTGGAAAAGAGAATAAACGGCTCCTTTATCCGCTATCAATACACTAACTTCGACAACGGCTATCTCGACGAAGCACCCGATGCTGTCCTTAATCCCAACCGGACACCCTATGCTCCTTACCTCTCGAGAGCAACGGAACGGGGACAATTGTTATCGGAAAAAGCGTACTCAGCGGAAGGCTTGCTAAAACAAAGCAAAGAAATAACCTACGAACGCTCTTCCAACTCGTATGTCCCCTCTATGAAGACTAGTTTAAAAAACATTTGCCCTCAAACTGTAATAACTTATGCTGATGGATGTGCCTACAGAGTTCCTTTATACACCTCCCGAGTGAAACTATGCAATAACTTTAATTATGATAATCCCCAATTGCCCGGCAACACACGAACAGAATATGTATACGACCCGGATGGATTGATAAAAGAGGTAATCACCGACGTGAACGGAGGCAAACGGAAAATCGCTTATAAACGTCCCCGCGAATGCACCGAAGACATCCCGGCGAAAATGGCGAAAGAGCACATCCTCTCTCCAATCGTGGAAGAGATAGAATATGTTATCCCCACCGGGAAGGTGGCCCAGCAACTAAAACGGGCGAAATACGAATACAACCTATTGGAAAAGAAGCACTTCATTTGTTCCATGATTTGGGAAGCAGTGGGCAACACGATGCTGAGAAGCGTCTATGAATGCCGGCATTTCGACCAGTGGAACCACCCGATGTATGTGGTGACGAACAAGGATAAAACAGTGTATCTGTGGGGCTATAATTATATGTATCTGATAGCCGAAATACGGGGCGCCACCATTGAAGAAGTGGAAAGAGCTATGGACGGCAAATTAGATGATTTGTGTAAATCAATGAATCCGGACCCAGAGAAATTCATTCAGCTTCGAGCAGCTTTGCCACATGCCCTGATAACATCTTACACGCACAAACTGATGACAGGAGTAACCTCCGTCACCGACCCGCGAGGTGTGACTACTTACTATGAATATGACTTGCTTCAGCGCCTGAAGACTGAAAAGAATATGAACAAAGAAGTGGAGAAGACTTATGATTACCAATATGCAGGCGATTTTATATAACAAAAAAAAAAGAAAAACATCCAATGAAAAAATATATACTATTGTTATCCCTCTTTGCCAGCACACTGGCGTATGGGCAAAACAACAATTACATCTCAGTGCGAACCATGCTGGACCCGAACCAGGAAAGTTACCTGGAAGATATTCAATATTATGACGGTCTGGGCCGCGAATGGGAACGGGCGGAACTGAATCGGGTATATGAAAACAAGAACTTTTATAAAATGTTTCTCCAAGAATACGATAGCCTGGGTCGCCCGGCGAAGCAATGGCTTCCCGCCGGTCCGTCGGACGGTTTTCTGGAGCCGGAGAGTTACAAAAAAATGACTTCGTCTTTCAACTACGGCAATGATAAGGTTCTGTTTACACACACCAAATATGAATCTTCCCCCCTCAACAGGATTATCGAAGTGCAGGGTCCCGGCGATGCCTGGCAAGGTCACCCGATGCGAATGAGCTATGCAACGAATACACTCGAAGATTCACTGTGCTGTACCTCTTACACCATTCAAGAAGACGGAATATTGAAGTCCAACGGGAAATATTCTCCGGCAGAACTCAGCGTGACGAAAGTCATAGATGAGGACAACAGAACCACTTATACCTTCACCGACAAAGAGGGACGCAAAGTGATGGACAGGCAAACAAATGGAAATGAGCAAGTAGATACTTATTATATTTACAATGCGATGGGACAACTGTGCATGGTTCTTCCTCCTATGATAAATGGAAACATCTCACAAGAGAATCTCGACAAGTATGCCTATCAATATAAGTATGACGCCTTCGGGCGATGCAACTGGAAAAAGCTGCCGGGATGTGGCGCCGTCAAGTATGTATATGATTTCTCGGACCGTATCATCTTGACTTAGGACGGCAACCAGGCTCCAAAAAGGGAGTGGTCCTTCACCTTCTACGACCACTTGGGAAGAGAGGCACTCAGTGGAATTTGCATCCTCGACTCTGCTCCAGAGCTCGATTTCCTCACGGTCACCGCCAAACGTACCGATACTGCCGACGGAGGCGTGCTCAGCTCTGGTTATGAACTGGAGAACTTCTCTTACCAATTGTCTTCTCTTCTGCGAGTGAACTATTACGATGATTATAACTTCACTACAAACGAACATCTTTTCTATGATTTTGGTTTGCCTGATTTAATGGTATTGGAACTACTCTATTTAAACACTACGGATGGTAGCATTTCCTTTAAAGGGTTATTAACAGGCACAAAAATGAAAGTATTGGGTAGTGATGAATTTCTTATAAGCACCTTTTATTATGACCATAAAGGGAGAATCATG
Organism: Bacteroides ovatus; assembly: GCA_030844565.1. Classification (GTDB taxonomy): domain Bacteria; phylum Bacteroidota; class Bacteroidia; order Bacteroidales; family Bacteroidaceae; genus Bacteroides; species Bacteroides ovatus_A. The sequence continues at coordinate 7,026 of JAUUNK010000108.1, read as the reverse complement.
CAAAGTCATTGTGAGAACCATAAAGGAGGTTATAAGGTGAACTATTATTCTTATGACTTTAGTGGGAAAATGATTAGAAAAATATTTACGCTTCAAGAAGAAGGAGGCGCAGTGTATCCAGAAGAATACACCTATACCTATGACATATTGAACAAACCAGTTTCGATAGATCATAGTTTAGGTAAGTCTTTCAGAACCGTTCCACTGCTTACTTATTTTTATGACCATTCTCAACGTTTGTTAATGAAAGATGTAGGCTATAAAGGGGTTCCTACTCTCTATGGATACAACGCACGACATCAGATAACGAAAGCCGAGTCACGCCTATTCAGCCAATACTTTTCGTATGTGGACGGTCCGGGTACACCTTGCTACAATGGCAACATCAGCAGCATTAGTTGGGTAACCGAAAACGACACCCTCCGCAAGGGCTATCGCTACTTCTACGATGGTTTGAACCGAATGGAGAAAGCGGAATATGGTGAAAATGAAAACATGAAGCTACACCCCAACCGCTACACGGAGCAAGTCTTTTCTTTCGACAAGAACAGCAACATCCTGGAATTACAACGTTTTGGACAGACGGGGACAAACAGTTATGGAGTAATTGATGATTTATCCTTATCCTACAATGGCAACCAATTGACCCGCGTAGCAGATAGTGCCTCTGCCTCTACTAACGCCTTTGACTTTAAGGATAATGCTCACGCTACAATCGAATATTCTTACGATGCCAATGGCAACTTGACAAAAGATTTAAATAAAGGAATTTCCCTAATCCAATATAATTGCTTAAACTTGCCGGAACGTATAGAATTTACCGATAGAAGTACAGTGGGCTATCTCTACAAAGCGGACGGAACGAAGCTGCAAGTGACCCATACCAACGGTAAATCCGTCACCACCACCGACTATTGTGGCAACGCGTTCTATGAAAACGGGAAACTGAACAAGCTCCTTACCGAAGGAGAAGGATACGTATCTTTCGCCGAGTCTACCCCTGATTATCATTTCTTTATAAAAGATCATCTGGGCAATGTCCGTGCAGTATACAACCAGCAAAGCGAAGTCGAAGAAATGAATCACTATTATCCTTTCGGCGGTTTATTGAGCAGTTCTCCCGGCATGCAGCCTTATAAATATAACGGCAAAGAGCTGGATACCAAGAATGGTCTGAACTGGCATGATTATGGGGCACGAATGTATGATGCAGCATTGGGGCGCTGGCATGCGGTAGATCCGCTAGCGGAGAAGTATTCTTGGATGAGTCCTTATAGTTATTGTGGGGGTGATCCGGTGAATAATGTGGATTATGACGGAAGAGACTGGTATCTACATAGTGAAACCGGAGAACTGTATTTCAATAGAGACTTAAATAAGAATGAAATCAGCTACCATGACAGAATTTATACTCGAATTGGAGGCAACGATATGTTAGGAGATATGAAAAAGATAAAGGAAAAGATGTATAGCTTTGATGAATCTGCATCCTTGGTGAAAGCAAATGGGTATAGTATCAATCCTATTCAAGAGATTCAATCGGAGGTTTCCGAAGAAAATTCATATTCTACGGGACGTAATACTGTCACTATAAGAACAGGAGATATAGACATTGTTAATGAGAAATACGGTATTTTCCCAGCTGATAAAACCATTAAGGTTAGTAGAGAAATAAATAGACTAAAAAGTAATGAATACCAGAAAAAAGATCTTGCTGCAACGATTCTCACTGGTAGGAAAAAAGCCGACTATATTAAAAGAAGTGAGATTACTTATAGAGCATCAACTTCTACAGATAAAGTAGGGAGAATATTAGGAGCTATTTATAACGGAGTGGAGATAGTAGTAGGAGGCAAACACGATTATCGAAATGTGAAAGTTTATAATAGTTGGGACGAATATTTGAAAACTACAAAAGGAAAAGGTGAAATGTTAAAATATAGACCATAAAGCATGAAAAAAGTATTCATATTATTAGTCTTTCCACTTATAATTTTAAGCGCATGTGTTCCTAAAGAAGGACCAACCGCAAGTGAAAGAGCCTGGTATAAAAAAACACTCACTTCATATCCCCCTGACCTTGTGTCTCATTGCCCGGCAAGCATAGATGATGCAGAAATTGGACTTTTTGATTTACTATATCCCGAGGGAAGACTCCTTCACTATATACATTTGGCTGTTGCTTATGAAAAAGAGGAGATGGAAAAACTTGAAAAAAAAGCTGCTTCAGAAGCAAAACGTGTTTATCATTTAACAGATTCCTGTTTAATGGTAATCCCGTACGATTATGATCACTTTCTATCAATCCCTAAGGACTCCATAAACAACTGTATATCACCTGATATGCTCCCTATTCCTAACTTTCGTTCTTGGGAGCTTGTCCCGGAGTTCTATGAAGAAGCAACCGTTTATCTTTTAAATGCAGAGAAAGGACGCTTCTTAAAAGATGAATGCCTGTCAACAAGCAGTGTCGGATTACCGGAAGAGTGGAAACATGGATATACTAAAGGACTTATTTTTTACAGAAATTATTTAATGTATTGGCTGGAAGTATGGTAAAAGGAGAATATCTTCTCACAATTTACCAAATTTAGAATCAGTTATCGAGGAATTCTCGGTAACTGATTATACTGTATAGAAGCTAGCTCTTTAAATAGTGAATCTCCCTAATCCAATAGGACGGAACGAAGCTGCAAGTGACCCATACCAACGGTAAATCCGTCACCACCACCAACTATTGTGGCAACGCGATCTATGAAAACGGGAAACCGGACACAGAATATAATAGAGAAGATCAACCTAAAAAGGAATTTTTTATATATACCCTTATAAAACAGTTATTTAAATAACTTTGAAATGAAAGAAAAATTTATCAGGTTTGCCAATAAAATGATATTGCCAATATGTATCATCATGATATGTCACTCTCTTTTTAGAGACTACATAGACTATGATAATATACCTGGTATATTTATCATAAGAGTAGTCTTGTTTATATGTGCAATAGTAATATTTGTTTCAGGGACTATAGACGATTGTACTAAGAAGAGAACTCGTTCTTTTAAGAGTGATTCTTTTAAAGAGTATTTTTATCTTCATTCGTTTGACGTTGTACAGAAAATATTTGTTGGATATTTTGTTGTATATATCCTTTTCCGATTAGATGAAATATCCAGTATCTTTAGTTTCCTGATGATACTCATTCTGGGTATTTTCTATGGTCACAGAATTGCAAGTATAGCGAATTCTCGTTATAAAAGTAAATATAAAAAGTGAATGTAGCAGAATTTAGAAATCCTAATACTCGAAGATGGCGGATTTTTCAATCCGCCAGAACGAGAACAAGGTAGTAAGACTTCTCTATCAAATTATAAAACTATTATTTAAATAACTTTGGAATGAAAGAAAAATTTATCAGGCTTATTCATAAAATGACGTTGCCAATGTGTGTCATTATGACATGTTTGTGTCTTTTTGATAGCTATATAAATTACATATATTATACACCTGGCATAGTGTGTATAAAAGTGCTGGTATTCTTATGTGCAATAATCATGCTTGTAGGAACTCTAATGAATCGTGCTAATAAGAAAAAACAGCACGGCGCAACGGATGAACATATCCTCCCCCCGGACATTCCCTTTAAAATTCGCTTTTATCTCAACTCATTTAGTATTATAGAAAGAACCTTCATTTGGTATTTCATCATATATACCCTACTCGATTTAAACACAATCTCGGTTGCCTTTACTTATATTATGATACTTCTCTGTGGTATCTACGGTGGGCATAAGATTGCAAATATGACTGAGTTATATCATATAGGAAGATATAAAAAGGAAAAAGAGGAGAATATTACAAGCAACAACAGACAACGCGGAAAGAGTATAAAAAAGGTTACAAATTGCATATAATATATTGGTTATAAGTGCAGTAAAAGGAAGCTATAAAAGGAAAAGGTGAAATGTTAAAATATAGACCATAAAGCATGAAAAAAGTATTCATATTATTAGTCTTTCCACTTATAATTTTAAGTGCATGTTCTTCTAAAGAAGAACTAAGCGCAAGTGAAAGAGCTCGGTATAAAGAAACACTCACTTTGTTTCCTCCCGACCTTGTGTCTCATTGCCCGGCAAATATAGATGATGCAGATGTCGGATATTTTGATTTATTATATCCAAAGGTAAGACTCCTTAACTATATACATTTGGCTATTGCTTATGAAAAAGAGGAGATGGAAATGCTTGAAAAAAAAGCTGCTCTAGAAGCAAAGCGTGTCTGCCATTTAACAGACTCATGTTTAATGGTAATCCCCTACGATTATGAGCAATTCCTGGCAATCCCTGAAGATTCCATCCGCAACTGCATATCACCGGATATGCTCCCCATTCCCAACTTCCGTTCTTGGGGTCTAGATTTTATCCCGGAGTTTTATGAAGATGCGACCGTTTATCTTTTAAATGCAGAGAAAGGACGCTTCTTAAAAGATGAATACTTGTCAAGACGTAGTGTCGGATTACCGGAAGAATGGAAACATGGATATACCAAAGGACTTATTTTCTACAAAAAGTATATAATATATTGGCTGGAAGTATGGTAAAAGGAGAATATCTTCTCACAATTTACCAAATTTATAATCAGTTATCGAGGAATTCCCGGTAACTGATTATATTGTATAGAAGCCAGCTTTTTAAATAGTATAAGATAAGGCATCAAAAAGTCCTTTTTATACAATGGTATAATCAAAAAAACGTCTAATTTTGTATTCCTAATGCAGGTAAAGAAATGAATTTTACATAATTTATAAAAATAAATAATTTAATGAAGAATGAAGTTTTATACGTGGTCTTAAACGAGTATGCTGACCATGAACCGGCTTTTTTGGCTGAGGCAATCAATTGTAACGAACTTACCATCAAAGAAAATCCCAAATATATCAATAAAATAGTGGCACCAACATTAGAAGAGGTTCGGTCGTGCAGCAGATTCCGCATCCTGCCCGATTATTCGTTTGAGACAATGCCGGAGGACTATGCGGCACTTATCCTGATTGGCGGTTACCAATGGGTGTCGGAAGATGCAGAACGAGTAGTTCCTATCGTCAGAGATGCCATAGAAAAAGATATTATAGTGGGAGCCATTTGCAATGCGGCATCTTTTCTAGCACGACACGGTTTTCTGAATCAAGTGAAACATACCGGAAACGGGTTGGAACAACTCAAACTGTGGGGTGGCGAAAATTATACAAACGAAGCGGGGTATATATGCCAACAAGCCGTAAGGGACGGTCGAATTGTTACCGCTAATGGAAGCGGATATTTGGAATTTGCCAAAGAGCTGCTACTCCTTTTAGAAAACGACACTCCCGAATACATAGAAATGTTTTATCGCTTTCAGAAGGAAGGTTTCGTGAAAATGTGTTGTTCCATCTAATGTTATAGCAGCTTCCTGGCGGGGAAGCTGCTGTCACACAATTTCCATATAAGAGAGGAATATCCATATTGATAATCCCCCTAATCTTTGGAAGACTTTAGCCCAATTATTTTGGTAATACCAATCTTCTCGATAAATCTTTTATCATGAGATATAACTAGTAGAGTCCCTTGATAATTCTTAATAGTATTAATCAAAATATCCAAACTCAACAAATCAAGATTGTTGGTAGGCTCGTCCAGAATAAAAAGATCAGGAACATGATTGGAAATCATTAAACAACAAAGATACAATCTCATTCTTTCGCCTCCACTTAATACGTTACAAGGTTTATCCCACATCTCTTTTGGGAACAAAGCCCGATGAAGCCGTAGCTTTATCTCATGGTCTAAAAGATGAGAGTGATTATATTGCTGTGCCATTTCCAATAAAGTCTGTGCTGTTTTAACTTTACTATATTCCTGATCAAGATAAATAAACGAAAAATCAGCTTTTACTATCTCACCGGCACTTGGCAGCAACTCCCCTATTAAGAGTTTCAGAAGTGATGTCTTCCCACTGCCGTTGTCTCCTTTCAGGTGAATACGTTCTCCACTTCGAATTTCAATATCAAGGGGACTTTTCCAAAGAAGCTCTTTTGCTTCGTACCTGAAATTAATATTGTGTGCCGAAATCAGCAATTTCTCTTTATGTAATAGCGTATTATCAAAATCTAATTTTAATTCGCATACGTCATACTGTTTTTGGCGTAAGTCGCTTAGCTTCTGAGCATGTTGGTTGATTATATCCGCGTGCCTGTCTTTTAGCTTTTTTCCAGTTTTCTCCCCACTGTCTTTCAGGCTTTTGCGCAGGATACGTGGCACTTGGCATTTATTCTTTTCTCCTTCCCGGGAACGTTTTTCCTGTCTCTCATTTGCCTCTTTTGCTTTTTTACGAGCCAATCTCAAAGCTGTTTCCTGAGCATTGAGTTGGTTATTTAATGCTTGCGTTTCTATATCTTTTTGAACCTTATAAAATTCATAGTTACCCCCATATAGTTTTATCCCCTTAGAAGATAACTCATAAGTATCTTCAAGCAAATTCAATAACGTAATGTCATGGCTTACAGCCACTACAGTAGCCTTGGTGACAGAAACTAAATCGTAAAGCTTTTCACGGCTTTTATAATCCAGGTGATTGGTGGGCTCATCCAAAAGAATAATAGTAGGTTGATGGATAGATACCCCGGCAAGAAATAATTTAGTTTTCTCTCCACCGCTCAAGTCATCAATAGGTGTTGCCAGTTCCACATTGGACAATCCCCATGAATCAAGCGCAATGCGACAACGAGATTCTATATTCCAGTCATCTGCCAAAAGGTCATAATGCTCATATCTATCACTGCCATTGTAGATAGCATGCAACGCTTCTATTTTATCTGCTACACCTAATGCCTCGCTAACAGATATTCCGGTTATACCTATTTGTTGGGGGATATAATAAGGAAGCGAAGGGCACAAAATGCTACCAGCAGAAGCTTTTAATTCTCCCGCAACCAGCTTTAAAAGGGTGGATTTTCCCACTCCGTTATTTCCAATAACAGACACTTTTCTA
>JAUUNK010000107.1 GCA_030844565.1 Bacteroides ovatus | reverse complement strand
AGGGGGTCGATAGGTTCGAGCAAGAGCTGGTAACGATAGCTTTTGAATCTGTCGAACTCATATTCATAACGCCGTACTTGGGGGCTGGGGATATAAGCGGAATCTCCGGCTATACCCAGTGTGTCGGTAATCGTTGTTCGTTCGTTTGTGTTTGTGGTGTGGATAAAATATATCCGGTGAGGAATATGTATATGGTGTTGTTCGAGTACAAGAGTGAGCAGACTGTCATATCGTTGTAGATTGACATCGGTATAGGGGTCTACGCCCGAGTGGATGCCTTGCTGAAAAGTAAGCAGCAAGTCTTTCATCGAATCCTGTTTCTTCATCAGGATGTTCAGCCCCCCATTGGCTATTGCTTCCGGTTCGTCGGTGGGAGAGAGAGAGGAAAGCGTGTCTGTCTGGTTATGGATGGTGTCGGGATGATGGGTATCGTTGGTATAGGTGACGGTCTGGCTTTCCACTAGCGCCTGTCCGTCCGCTCCGTATCCGGCGGAGACGGAAATCGTGCCGTGGTCTTCATTATCTTTTTGCATATCGTTGATGCGAAGGACAATTTCGTTAAAGTCGCTCGTGCGCATGGCATCGCGGATGGTGTTTTCCATTTCTTGCTTCATGTTGCGGTAAAGTCCTGTCAGCCAATACGCCTGATAGGCGAAGATACCCGTCAGCGAACAAATTACCAGGATTATAATATGTTTCAGCGGAAGTTTCATGCAGGCAAAGATAGTATGAAACTTCTATTCGCTCTCTCTTTGATAAGACTAAATAACACTAGATAAGCCGGTGATAACTCACTTTCCCGCTTTTTCTGCCGTATTTTGCAACGTACAAAAACGAATGCGATATGAAACGAATTTATTTTTTACTATTTATGCTTCTCTGGATATACCAAATGTTTGCCCAGCAGAAGACGACAGAACCTGTTGATAGTACAAATGTAACTTATATGGACAGCTTATTCCGGGAACTGCCCGAAGTGCTGGTGACCGGAGAACGCCCGGTGGTGAAGGCAGAAGAAGGAAGACTGGTATATGACGTTCCCCGTCTCGTAGGTAACCTGCCTGTAGACAATGCTTACGACGCCCTGAAAAATCTCCCGGGAATAGTGGATATGAATGGCGGGCTGACGCTGGCAGGGCAGACGGTAACAGTAGTCATCAATGGAAAAACAACCACTCTCTCCGCAGAACAATTGACAAGCCTGCTGAAAACTATCCCTGTCAGCCGCATTGAAAAGGCGGAAGTGATGTATTCTGCACCTGCGCGCTATCAAGTGCGGGGACCGATGGTGAATCTTGTTCTGGCTTCCGGCACGCAACAGGACCCCAACCTTCAAGGTGAACTTTATACCTCTTATGGACAACAGCATTATGAATCTCTGTCAGAACGTGGGAGCCTTCTTTACTCCGGACATAAATTCTCTGCAGATCTTCTTTACTCTTACTCTTACAACCGCGATTGGAGAGGAACGGATAAAGAAGCGCTCCACACGTTGACGGATGGTTCCGTGCATCCGCTGAATATGGAAGAGACATCCATTTCCCGGCACAACCATCATCAGGTACGTTTCGGGATGGACTATTCCTTTGCAAAAAGGCATCAACTCAGCCTTGTCTACAACACAGCTTTTTCAAATTCCAGGAATCATAGCCGGGTGACGGGAACGGAACAGTCGACAACCAAAACCCACGGAGAGAGCCAGCTCCACAATGTGAAGCTCGATTATCAGGTTCCTTTCGGACTGAAAACCGGAGCTGAATTCACCTTCTACCGTTCTCCGGGCGACCAGCTTTTGCATAGCGTACTCGGCGAAGAGAACATGAACTTCCGGAGCAGGGACAACCAGCAGATTAATCAATGGCGTTTCTATGCCGGAGAAGAACATTCACTAAAGAATGGGTGGGGGCTTAACTATGGCGTGGCTTATACCACCGCCGTGGATAATAGCTATCAGACCTATTATGATCCGGAAACGAATCAACTCTTACCTGATAATAACATGCGCTCCCGCCGCCGTGAAGAGACCTTGAACGTTTATGCAGGCTTAAGTAAGAGCTTCGGAAATAAACTTTCGGCAGAAGTCTCTCTTGCTGCCGAACAATATCACACGGATGTCTGGAACGAATGGAATTTCTATCCTGTGGCAAACTTCACTTATATGCCTGCCGCAGGACACATTGTGCAACTTTCGTTGAGCAGCGATAAAGAATATCCCGACTATTGGAGCGTGCAGAATTCTATCTCTTATATGGGAGCTTACTCTCAACTGCAGGGAAATCCTTTCTTAAAACCTGCCACCAACTATGAAACTACCCTTAGTTATATCCTGAAAGGAAAATACGTATTCTCCTTTTATTATAGCTATACGAAAAATAAAGAAATGCAGCTTCTTTACCAGTCGCCGGAACGGTTGTTAGAAATATATAAGTCATTCAACTTCGACTATTCCAGGCAGACGGGAATAGTGTTGGTAATTCCTGTGAAAGTGAAAAAATGGCTGGATTCCCGCGTGACGGCTATTGGGTTAAAGTATCGTCAGAAAGACCATGATTTCTGGGATATTCCTTTCGACCGCCAGCTCTACACGTTTGTGTTGACCATGAACTCTACTTTCACGATTTCGGCAAAGCCCGACCTTAAATTTACTTTGAGCGGTTTCTATCAGAACAAAGCCATACAGGGGATTTACGATCTTCCCCGTTCCGGTCATCTGAATGCGGCGCTTCGTTACACGTTCGCCAAAGGAAAGGCGCAGTTCACGCTTAAGTGCGACGATATTTTCAATACTTCTACCATTTCTCCCCGCATCCGGTTCGGACAGCAGAATGTGACCAATGATTATTTGGTGACGACGCGTATGTTCGGAGTCTCGTTTAGTTATAAGTTTGGAGGATATAAGGAAAAGAAAAGGGAAGGAGTGGATACTTCCCGATTTAAATAATACAAAAGGAGATGCTCCCTTTGTGTATGTCCGGGGCATCTCCTTCATCCTTCAATCTTTTTAACCTAACAGTCTATCAATTTGTCGTGTGTCTTTATTCTTCCTCTTTAGGACCATATCCTGGTGTCTGCTCAAGCAATGGATTGATGTTCTTGGTGCTGATGTCTATCGGCCACAATAGTTTATGTTTTTCGCTGAGGCTGATTAGCGGGGCTTCCGCAGGGTAGTTGGCAGTGGCAGAAAATGCCAGTGATTGCTTGGATGCATCCTGCATACGCACTACATCAAACCAGCGTTTGCCCTCCCAAACAAATTCTTTGTCACGTTCGTGCAGAATAGCCAGTTCATTGGCTGCAAAGCTGCCGTCGGTGTATTCGTGTCCGGGATAATCATCGCCATAAGCCCGTTGGCGGACCATATTGATATAATTTTCACAGCTTTTTCCCAGTCCATTCTCTACTTCTGCCATCATTAACAGGGCATCGGCGTAGCGATAGATAATCACGTCCGTGTCATAAATCCGATTGTTGTTGGAGTTAATAGAACCGACACATTTTTTTAGTACACAGCCAAAGCTGGAGGGTTCCATGTTCTCCTTATTGTAATATTCGAGGAAGGTTGCGTCGCGGCGGGTATCTTCGGCATCATACGTTTTCCAGAAATCATAAGTATATTCGTGGCGGAATACCCCTCCTGTGCCTTTCAGGTTGAGGGTATCATTTTCGATGCGTTGACCGTCACGTCCATATACTTGCCCGATGAAAACAGCGTCCTGGTATAAGAATTGTCCTCCCCAGTTGGTCGCTTCCTGGTCGGCGAAGTGCAGGGTAAAGATGATTTCTTTATTGTTGCGGTTGGAGGTGCTGAACACTTGGCTGAAATCCGTTAAAAGTTGGAATTTACCGATAATCTCTTCCAATGCAGTTTTGGCTATTTGTAAGTCAGCGGTTCCGGATGCCGTATGACCCGGAATAGTTACTTTGGCGGACCACATGTAAATTTCGGCTTTCAACATCAATGTAGCAGCCTTGGACCACATTGTTTTGTTGTAATTGTTTGCTATGGTTGCATTGCCGTAGAGTTCTTCGGACTTTTTGATGTCTTTCTTTATGAAGTCGAGTGTTTCTTCGGGGGTGCTGCGGGCTATATAGAACTTCTCTGCCGTCACCTTGCCGTTGAGCAGTTCTACTTCTGTCACGATGGGCACGCCGCCGTAGGTTTTATATAGCATGAAGTAGTACAAGGCTCTCAACCCGTAGGCTTGAGCAAGGTATTGTGACCTGCTGTCCTCGCTCAGGAAACTGCATCCGTGTTCCACTTCCTGGATAAAGTGGTTCACCTGCATGATAGGACCGTAAATGCCATACCAGTTGCTGATTCCCGGTCTGTCTTCGTCAATGACGTTGGCGCGCAGGTTAGCATAGTTCAAACTGGTGTTTTCAGAGGAAGTGCCCACTCGCTGCGTACCGCCGCGAACTTCTCCAAGTATATAAAACATATCGTAATAGCCTCTCAACTGAGAGTGCATGCCGGTCATATATCCGTCCACTTGAGCGGCGTTGTTCCAATAGTTCCCGCTTCCGAAATAATCTTCGGGAGACAAATCCAGCGCATCACACGATGTGTAGAGGACTGACGACACGAATAAAGAAAGTATATATATTATTTTTTTCATAATCTGTCTTTGTTAGTTGTTTAGAAAGAAACGTTAATACCAAAAATCACCGTACGTGGCAGAGGATACCCGCCGTTGTTATCCGGTTTCTCGGGCGAGAACAAATGGTTGGCTTCTGTCAGATAGCCCAGGTTTTGCCCCGTAACAGAGACTTCTACATTGCTCAGTTTAGCTTTTTGCGCCCATTGAGCCGGCAGGCGGTAGGATAAGGAAAGTTCGCGGAAGGCGATGTAATTTCCATTGTATACGAACATGGATGAGCTACGGCAATAGTTGCGTTTTCCTAACTGGTCTGCCCACACGTATGTCGGATATTTGGCGTTAGGATTTTCAGGGGTCCAGGTGTTTTTGGTTTCCTGGATAGTATTGTAAGTGCCTTGGGCACATGCCATAATCCACATTGTCTTCCAGTCTACCACCTTGAAACCGAGGGCGTAGTCGAAACGTGCGGATAAAGTCAGGTCTTTCCACGTCACGCTGGTGTTGATACCGCCGGTCCATTTGGGAACGGTGTTACCTACTTTCACCATGTCGTAATCGTCAATAACGCCGTCTCCATTGACATCTTTCCATTTCACGTCTCCCGGTTGAATGGGGAGTGCATTTGCTTTTTGAGAATCTGACAGCTTGTTATATCCTTCGGCTCCTCCGTAAAGAGGACGACCGGTGGAACCATTGTTGCCAGTGGTAATATCTACCAATCCGGTGGGGATTTCGTCCTGGGACTTATAGATACCTTCTGCGATGAACATATAAAGGTCGCCCGGGCGTTGCCCTTCCTGGTAACCGCCTACCCATATTTTATTATCCCCTTTGCCGCTGTATACCTGATAAGCACTTTGGCGATTGTTTTCTAAACCGTTATTTGGTAGGGATACCACTTTGTTGAGATTAAGTGCACCGTTCCAGTTCAGGTTCCATTTCCAATCTTTTTGGTCGATGATGCGGAATGCCAATTCAAATTCAAATCCTTGGTTCTGGAATTTACCGTTGTTGGAGACTACCGAACCCACTCCCGAAGTGGAAGGTACGGTGATATTGGCATATTTATCGCTTGTCAGACGATTATAATAAGTCAGGTTCGCATTGATGCGATTTTCAAGGAAGCCGAGGTCGAGACCCACTTCAAATGTCCGTGACTTTTCCCACATCAAATAGGGATTGGGAATATTCCCTAAAAGGAATCCTGTGGAACCATTGTAAGTGTTACTTCCATAAGAACCTTGTACAGTGTAGTTGCCTACAAAGTTCTTGTTCACATTACCGTTGAGACCGAAGCTGGCACGTAACTTACCGAAAGACAGGATGCTGGCGGTAGGAGCCATGAACTTCTCCTTGCTGAATACCCATCCGGCAGATATTCCCGGGAACACACCCCAGCGGTTTTCTTTTGATAATTTAGAGTAACCGTCTTTTCTCAATACAAACGAAAGCAGATACTTGGACTGATAATCATAGTTGACACGTCCGAAGAAAGACATGATGCGCTGGCGGGAATGCCAGGAGTCGATGGAGCGCATCCCTTCATTTTTGGAGGTGTACTGCAAGTCCATAAAGTCGTCCGTAGGAGCGCCCGATCCGGATGCATCGAATCCTTTATTATAAGAATCGTAATACTCGAAACCAGCCATTGCATCCAGATAATTATCTTTGTTGATTTGATAATTATAGTTCAACACAGCGTTGTAAGTCTGGTCCAGGGTGCGATCATAAGATGCACTTGTATTGCGCGAAGTAACCAGATTGCCGGGGGAATTGAGGTAGTCTTTATTAAAGGATTCATCTTTTTCTTGTTGGTAATACCAGATAGCACCCAGCTTTAAGGAAAGCCCTTTCATGAAGTCAATGGTAAAAGATTGGTTCATGGTGAACTTGTCCGTATTTTGGTCGCGGATAAACTTATCGAAATTATATTGCTGGTTACCGTCGCCGGAGTTAGGACCGAGCAACATCTCGCCGTCGGCATTATATCCCCGGAAAGTGGGAGGCAGTGACAAGCAACGGGAAAAATAGTTTGCCTCTGCGGTTTGGGTAGCTGGCAAACCATTCCAAGTGGCATCTGCAAAGTTGAAACTGGAGCTGGAAGTCAACCATTCTTTCAGTTTATAGTCGGCATTGAACGTGAATGTGATACGTTTGTACCAGTTGCCATAAGCTGTACCATCACTTTTGTTATAACCCAAGCCGGCATAGTAGTTTCCTTTGTCGTTGCCGCCGCTCACGCTCAGATTATAATCTTGTGAGAAAGCCGGGGTGTGCACATTGAAATCGGCAATATTGGTATTCTTATAAATCAATTTATCCCCGTAGATAGGGTCAATCATCGTTTGCCACCCTTGATCTAGCAAAAAGGCAAGGTTGTCAGCATACTTCATGGTGCTCCACACAGCAGAGCTGTTTTTATTTCCGTCTAGCGGAGTGACACCGTCACTTGCAAAATAAGCGTTTCCCGTACCATAGGGAGTAGCGCTTGTCAGTGAACTTAGCGAAGACCATCCTTTTATGCTGTTGCCATCGGGGTGCTTCATTTCGCTCACATAAGCATTTTTGTAGGCATTTCTCATCCAATAGATATAATCTCCGGCGTTGAGAAAGTCGTATGAGTCATGAAAATAGTTGAGACCGAACTTAGCTTTCAAATTCACTTCCGCCCTTCCGCTTTTTCCGCGTTTGGTAGTAACCAAGATTACACCGTCATTGGCACGTGCTCCATAGATGGCAGTTGCACCGGCATCTTTCAGCACTTCCATTGATTCGATGTCGTCCGGATTAATATCGCTCAAAGAAGAACGCACTTGACCGTCGATAAGAATGAGAGGAGAACCTGAACCGTCAAAGTTGGTACCACCACGGAGTACCAAAGTGGGCGCGCTTCCGGGATTACCGGAGGTCTGGCTTACGGACAAACCTGCTACGGCACCGGATAATGCCTGGGCAGGATTGCTATACAAACCTTGTTTCAGGGTTTCTTCCTTTACTTTGGAGATGGAGTTGGTGACTTTCGTTCGCAACTGCTTTCCGCCGTATCCTGTTACTACAACTTCTTCTAGCATCTCGTTGTCTTCTTTCATTTGAACTTTCAGGGAAGTCTTTCCTTTTAGTTCGATGGTTTGCTGCTGGTAACCGATGTAGGAAATCTGTATTTTTCCGTTAGGGTCCATGTTCAGTGTAAATTGACCGTCGATGTTTGTAATAGTACCATTTGAGGTACCCACTTCAATAACACTTGCTCCGATGATAGGCTCACCGGTAGCATCTGTAACCACACCTGTGATTGATTTTGTTTGTGCCATGATTCCTAAGGAAGTGAGCAGGCACAACATCAAAAAGAGGGTTTTCTTCATAAGTATTGTTTTTAAGTTAATAAAAAAGAGATTAATTATTGCGGAGAGAGAAAAGCGGCAGAGTTCTACAGGAACTTGGTAAATAGAGATGGGGGCTTATATATCCCTTTAGTTTTGGAGTATTTCTGATATATATAGATCCCGATACAAATATCGGTTCTACAGATGCTTGTAGAGAAGGTGCACTTGTATGATGCGGAAAGCAAGAAAAGACTACGTATGTTCTTTTTGGTGCTTTCCGCTTATATCTCAACCTTAATTTATATAAATAGAATATGTATTAGTTGACATTTAGGCAAAGGAGATTTGCACTTATTTTATAAAAAGTGGCTTTCTCCCAGGGTAGAAAAGAGCTTTTTGTTCTACTTCTTTTATTTATTGCTCTCTTGAAGGAGAGAAAAATGCTTCCGTAGAGACTATTTGATATATGAGTTAAGATTATCAAAGGATGGGATAATATAGATTTTCTTGCAGGTATTATAAAGGTAAAAGGTTTCGTTAGTACATTTTTTTATGTGATATAACAAAATATTTTAATATATGCTTTGTAGTTAATAAAATATTAAATAATTTTGCCGCGAATTACTGGAAGGAAAAAGGAAAGAAGAAAGAGATTCTAATAGGAAAATATTCTATAACCCGGATAAAAAAGATAAGTTCCTGTAGAACTTAGTATAGAAAATATGTTAATGCCTTGAGGCAGACAACTAGCAAAAGCTTTAGTGTAAAAGTGATAAGTCATATCTGATAATCGAATCATTGTCGTTGACAGCATACATATATTTCTGTTTATTATCAACGGAAAACAACCGGATTCGTTCGCCGAGGTCCGTCTGATAAATGTAGTTACCATCCCAATCATAAATATCCAAACGTGAAGTGAACGGTATGTCGGCGTTTTCTTGTTGGTTCACTTTGATACTTTTAGAGGATAACGCAAATATATATCTGTCCGTACCTTCTCCTTCGTTGAAATAAGCGCAGCGGCTATCTACATCCAATGCCTTTTCTATATCAAATTTTTTCCCGGCCGGATAGATTTTCTTTATTTTTCCTTCATTAAGGTCAGCTATGGAAATGAGATTAACAAAGTTGTATAGCAGAGCCATCTTGGTGTGGTCTGGCTTGAGTACCCTGTCAGAAGCCTTTGAGAAAGGATCAATTCTTCCTGTAAAGTTTTCGTAAACTAGTTTACGATCGACTTTATCATGGTCCCAATCGTAAAACTCCCAATAAGCATTACTATTTTCTTTGATGCCCGATCTCACAGGATCTTTAGTCATCATCAACTCCGAGGGACTCATTAGATAAATACTATTTGAAGCCATAAATAAATGTTTCCCAGTCTCCGTTTCAAAAGTATATTTCCGGTCATAAACAGTTTGTCCGGCTTCGAGTGACTTGCGAATATTCAATATCCCTATATAACTGGGAAAAGACTGAATAACAATCTTAGGTTCTCCGTCTTCTACGAACCATTGGCTCGCCCGTCCGAAAAGTACCACTTCATCAGGACCATTCCCTTTTTTGAGAAAATGTCCCAGGAATTTGTAGGAGTTGGTACTGAACACATTAATAATGTTTTCTTCATGATGTTGCATGATTACTAGGAAAGTGTCGATAGCTATCATATCTGTGGGATGTAGCAAGTCGATAGGAAGAATTTTCTGAGGAAGAGTTAGAGTTACCGGACTATTGGTAGCTAATGTTTCCTCAAAGCTAGATGCATTTTTCTGCGATGTTGCATCTTTGGGGACGTTGCGGCATGATGTAAAAAACATCAGAGCAATCATTGGTAGTAATAGTTCTTTGTTCATGGCTCTAATATGTTTTATCTGATACATTGGAGACAGGAATTTATTTTGGACATTGCGGCAGGTTTATGGCTTTCGTGGGCTCCGCACTCAGCTATGCCTCCCATTGGTGTTGGTGCGCATGTTGCATAATAGTCGGGTCCATATTCGCTGGTAAAAAGTTCGTAGCAAGTTTTTATTGCCCATTCCTGGCATAGACCGTCATCTTCGTATCGAGCCAGGGCTTCAACGTTTCTGAGAGCAATGTCTCCCAATACCTTTTTCTGTTGGTTTTGATAAACGGCAAATACAGTCGTTGCACTTAAGAGGAAGCAAATCACTAATTTTGTTTTCATAATCATTGAATTTTAAAAGTTATTATTAAATTTAATACCACTGTACAGTCTTGTCATTTAAGAGAAAGGGACGCTGCATCTTTTCAATTCCGCTACTGCCATATATAAGGAAAAGACCATAGTTTGGAATAGAATCAAAAAGGAGAGTATTTAAATCGTCGGGTAGCTTTCTTGAAATCTCTTTCCAACCTTTGTCCCATCCTAATAATATATATGGTTCCTGCTTTAAGGGAAGTATCCGTTTGACATCATATAAATGGATACAAGGAAGGGATATAAATTCTTTTGGATGAGACTTTATAAAAGACGGATTGCCTTCTTCATCTATAATGAAAGGATTGATGTTGGTTGGTGCTAAGGATTCTCCTTTTTCTTTCATCGGGAAATAGAGAAGCCCACAACTAACATTTGCGAATCGACTCAAGTTGTCGGTACTTTCTGAATCTATGATTTTTTTGAATTGTCCCCGGTTGAATGTTGCTAGACATATATCTTGTTCGGTCAGGTGTATCTGGGTCGTTTTATAATAGTTCTGTGTGACATTTTCCTTGGTTGGTTCTGTGAAATGGATTCTATAAACAAGTGGTGCAATCCATTGTTTCCGTTCCGGTTCACGTTCGTATGGAGAAAAATAAATAAAATCTTCTTTTTCATTTATAAAGCTATTATATACATGGCCTCCATTTGCTTTGCCATGATAAGGGAGGATGTCTAGGTTAAGAGCAATCCCGATTGAACGAAACATCTGGGCAGCGTTTAAAGCTAAGTGGTCGCAAGTTCCACCTCCTATGTTTTCAATCATGTGATGAGACTGTTCGCCAAGAAGACAATTGGCACTCTGTATATATTTCTTTCCATAAAATTTATTGAAATAAAAAACAACGTCTTCCATTTTAGCATTTCTTTCTGCCAGAGAGTCGGCAATAGCTTTGTGTTTATTGTAATAAAAATATCTCCAATTACTGAGAGGCTCATTTTTTATTCTATAGGGGAGTATTGTAGATAAAAAATCTTTTTTAGTAAGCTGTTTGCACCATGGGTATTTGCTTCTGACTTCAAAAGCAATATCTATGTTTTCAATAAGAAAGTCTGCTGTTATATATTCAAGATCGCTTTTGACAGTGCGATTTGTAAATTCTCCTTTGCTGAGAATACTATGTATTAGCTGAGGTCTTTTTAAGGCGGAGCAAGTGTCTAATAACATTATGTGTCCGGTACTATCAAGGAAAGAATACTCTATGCTTCCTTTTCCTGCCATATTTTGAATTAGAAAGTATACACAATCTAATTTTTCCTTTTCCTTGGTTAGCTTATAATGGTCTATTACTTTTTGTAGTTCTGCGGCATTTTTTCCTGCTGCCTTTAAATAGGTAGTCATTGCATCTTCTTTTTTTAATAATAAAAAGAGAAGGATAAATACGCAGATGCTCATGATTGCATTTAAGAAATACTTAATCATAATATAAGTATTTTGATTGGTGGACAAATATATAAAATAAATTTAATAATTTCTAGAATTAAATAAGAAAATATTTATAATACATGGGGCATACTATGTAAATCGTAATTATATAGAATTTGGATATAATCTTAAAAGACTTGACAAAGACTTTTTTATGTTGTATATTTGTAGTCGGAGAATGAATAGAACTACAAAATATAGAATATATATGAAGCGATACAATCATCGGCATGTAGTCGGAATTTGGTTTAATATCCTAACAAAACATAGAGAATATCCTACCTCGGGTTAAGGTATGGGTGTCTTCTGCATACGCTTAAGGTTGCAATCTTTTAGGAGACTTGCAGCCTTTTTTGTTGCATAAATCGAACTTATAAGCCTCAAAAAATATGTGCGGGTTTATTATAAACTCTATCACTATTTATAATAAACGCTGCAATAGTTTATTATAAACTTGTAAAGAGAAACAGTACAAAAAATAATTCTTTCTTTTCTCCTTTGAAGAGGGCAGATATATACTTTCCGTCTCTGGAATAGTTAATAATAAATTATTGTGACGTTTATTCCGTTTATCTTCTTTTACATAACGGATAAATGTACTATATTTCACACGTGCTTTGCCTAAAGAGTAACTTTATACCTCCTTCTGTATGGTCTTTCTGTTTTTTTCCGTAAGTTTGCCACAGAACTTTAATGTAGCATTTTATGAAAGCATTATTCATTGGTGGAACAGGTACTATCAGTACCGATGTAGTAGCATTGGCTCAGTCTAAAGGTTGGGAGATAACCTTGCTCAACCGGGGAACAAAGCAGATACCCGAAGGTTTACATAGTATTGTTGCCGACATTCATGACGAAGAAGCGGTGGCAGCAGCCATTGGAGAAGAACGATATGACGTTGTAGCACAGTTTATAGCTTATACGGCGGAAGATGTGAAGCGTGACATTCGCCTGTTCCGCAACAAAACGAAACAATATATCTTTATCAGTAGCGCTTCTGCCTATCAAAAGCCTTTGGCTGATTATCGCATTACCGAAAGTACCCCTCTGGCAAATCCTTATTGGCAATATTCGCGTGATAAAATTGCTGCCGAAGAAGTGCTTATGTCTGCATATCGCTCCAGCAGGTTTCCGGTTACCATTATCCGTCCCAGCCATACTTATAACGGGACGAAACCACCTGTATGTGTGCATGGCAGTAAGGGGAACTGGCAAATCCTGAAACGTATCCTTGACGGGAAACCGGTTATCATTCCCGGCGACGGCTCTTCGTTGTGGACGTTGACTCATTCTAAGGATTTTGCCAAAGGATATGTGGGTTTGATGGCGAATCCTCACGCCATCGGAAATACTTTCCATATCACAACGGATGAAAGCATGACGTGGAATCAAATTTATGGAACTATTGCCGATGCTTTAGGAAAGCCTTTGAATGCATTGCATGTCGCTTCCGATTTCCTGGCGGAACATAGCGGTAATTATGACTTTAGAGGTGAATTATTAGGCGACAAATCGGCTACAGTGGTATTCGATAACTCAAAGGTGAAGCGGCTGGTTCCAGAGTTTATATGTAGTGTTTCTATGGCAGAAGGCTTGCGGCAAGCAGTGGACTATATGCTTTCACATCCTGAGACGCAGGTTGCCGATCCGGAATTTGATTTGTGGTGTGACCGTATAGTAGGCTCCATGCAGGCGGCTGATAAGGCTTTCCATAGCTTTCCTGTGTAGGTAACTTTACTATTTGTATTTCTTGGTGAGCCTGATTTGTAAAATGTAAATCGTTATATAAGAAAATAAATATGAAGTGGCGTTTCCTCGGATTAGTATGCATACTATTCACTTTTTGTCTTGTCATTCATCTCTAAAAGAAACTGACACAGATGGAAAAAGGATAATAATAGATATGGATAAATCGGAAAATATACGTTTTTCTGAGTTTTTTGAGCGGGTAGATTATATACCTTTAGAAACAACAGATTCTTCTTTAGTGGGAACAGTAGAGCGTATGCGAATATTTGAGGATAAGGTATGTCTATTATGTGATAAATCCTTTTTAATGTTCAATAAGCAAACAGGTGAAGCTGAGTTACAAATATCAAAATTAGGAGGCGCTCCCGAGGAATACCGTTCACTTTATGACGTTTATGTTGATTCGACAAGAGGACTTATTGAATTGTTAGATATGAATGGGAAAAAGATTCAAAAATATGATATGAAAGGAAGGTATAAAGCTTCTATACCTTTACCTTTTATGTCTTTTTCTTTTACGAAAGAGAACGAATCGAACTATTGGTTCTATAATAATAATTTGGTCTCTGATAAAGCCCATTCAAAAGTTGTTCATTTTGATGCTAAGCAAGAGGAGATTATTAATGAATTTTTTCCTATTGATTCTCATCTCTCTAATTTCTTCTTTGTGGTCGAAAGTAATAATTTTATCAATGCCGAGGATGGGCTGTTTTTTTTCTG
This sequence comes from Bacteroides ovatus, assembly GCA_030844565.1. Lineage (GTDB taxonomy): Bacteria > Bacteroidota > Bacteroidia > Bacteroidales > Bacteroidaceae > Bacteroides > Bacteroides ovatus_A. The sequence continues at coordinate 1,960 of JAUUNK010000107.1, read as the reverse complement.
CAATCCTCCTGGAAAAATGTATTTTATAAAAGGAGATCTCTCTCCCCATATATCTTATACTTTTGATTTTGGGGAACATTCAATTCCCGAAAATTTTTATGCGCATAATTTTTCTGACATAATGGATTAATCTACAGAAGACAACAAACTATAATATATTTATTTAATTAATAATTTTTCGCTAAACAAGCATTATATATTATTGTCTTTCTTTTTAGGCGAAAAATGTTTCTGGAGTTTTTATACTGTATCAAATGGATGTTGTCGCGTTGGAAATGTTTTGGAGGATGACATTAATTCTTTATCTGGCATCAATGTAAACAATCTAAATACTCTTTTTACTATGGATAAAGAAGCTTTATATTTTCTTCTTTCCTCGGAGCAATTTATAGAAATGTGTAAAAGTAATGAAGATATTTCTAAAATAGTAAATGATAAGAATATTACAGAATTTTCTAATCCTCTATTAGTAAAATGCACGTTTAAGAAAAAGATATAGAATACATAACTATAACTTGTATCTATTTTTAGACTTCTATTTTGTATTAATAAGGCACATTCCGCCCTTGTTGCACTTCGACTCGTATGCCGAATGCACCGTTGGCGGACTTTAATTCGAATGCTCCCCGGAAATTATTCTTTTGCCAGGGGAGCGCACTGCGGTTTGGTACTTTCCAACCGTCTTTGTTATAGTCCCCATAAGTGTTGATGCGCATCCCGTTTTTCAACTTAAAAGTACCCATTTGCATGAATTGTGGAGAAGAAGAAAGCCCCCAGCCATATCCGAATCCGGAAAAAGGAGAAAGAGAGAAGGCATTGGAGAAACCTTGGGAATACTGTACGTCCGGATTCAGACGGAACAACTGATTATAGTCTTTGCTTGCATCCGGTATATCCAGTCGGAGTTTGGGGAGCTTGGGAGGTGCTACATTCATCAATCCCATATCGAGCAGGAACCCTCCAAACTCCTTGATATTAGCAGAAGGAGCCTGAGGGATACTGTCGGAAGGAATTTCTGACTGTGCCGATGCATAAACGACAGAGAACATTAGCAAAAGAAATAGAATCGATTTTTTCATTCTCGTAAGGATTGTTTATAAGGCAAAGATAGAGAATTTCATCTTGATTCCAGATTTCCTTTAGGCTTTCTTCATTAAAAATTTCTTTTTCAACCATTCACGGACAGGTTCGTCATAGAATTTCAGGCAGGCATAAGCTATCAGGATACTGGAAATATATAGAATGAATCCCCATAACAAGCCGCTCTGCCAAGAAGGCTTATGATCTACCACCCATCCTGTGTAAATGTAGATAAGGGGATAGTGGGTGATATAGAGCGGGTAGGAAATGCCTCCCAGGAATTTGCATACGGAAGTGGAATATTTACCCTTCACTTTCCCGCTGGCGCCCAGATAGACAATAAGCGGAAAAAGGAAAATAATGCTGAAGGCATCGTATAAACCATTCATCCAAAGCTTATCACCTCCGATGCGGGGGATTGACAGAATGATGATTACCAGAGATGAACATATCCAGAAAGCGCCTTTTACCTGAATTAGTTTCGCAACGCGGGATAAGAGTAAGCCTGCAAAGAAGGGATAAGTCAGGCGAGTGAAACCCACCCGCAGTTGCTCTGCCGTCAACGACCAGCCTCCAATAATGTCTCCGTTCGGGTTGGTGACAGCAAAATGAATCAAAGCACACCCTGCAAGGAATACCAATATGGAAAGCATGGTTTTTGAAAACTTCCGGATAACCAAAGCGTAAAGAATGTTGGCGATATATTCGAAGAAAAGAGACCAGCCGGGACCGTTCAGCGGATAGGTCTCCTGCCAGCCACGAATATCCATGCTCAGGGGCATGGGTATCATGAGACATCCCAATAACATGACGAGCAATAATTTCCATACCGGGACTTCGCTAATGTTGGCGAATATACTGGAGTCGCTGAAATAAAAAG
>JAUUNK010000106.1 GCA_030844565.1 Bacteroides ovatus | reverse complement strand
GGACCCACTGCCGAAAGAGGATTCAAATAAGTATGTGCCATCCAAATGGCCAGAATAGTATTCTTCTGTCCCAATGCCTGTCCACCACTGATGCGGTCGTTATAAACACTTCCCAACGTTTTTCCCAGGAAAAATTGCAAGCAACAGGCAACAAGCGCCGCTACGGCAATCATTATCTCCGTGAAGCCATCGGCAGGGTCATTAATCAAGGAATAAAGCGTCTGAGCAGTTACAATGGCAAGAGATACCGCCCATAAATAAAAAGCCAGCTCGTGATAACTCAACAGACACCGATGGACACGGGGCAAAAAACGTTGCAGCAACCACGCCACAAGAAACGGGCAGATTAATAAAGGAAAGACTTTACTTAAAATCATAAAGAAAGATGACAGAAAGCTAATATCCGCATAAGCTTCTATCAACGGAAAAAGAACGGGAACGGCAATCGCCGCACCAACGTTGGCTAGAAGCGTGTAGGTAGTCAGACTCGCCGCACTGCCCCCCAGTTTGGAGGTAATCACGGCGGCAGCAGTAGCCGTGGGACAAATGATACATACCATTGCTCCTTCTGCTACAATCTTGTTGAAGCGATAGAGCAATAGATAAACAGCCAGAGAACCGAAAATCTGTATCAATAACAACCATACATGCAGAGGCTTCGGCCTCAAATCCGAGGGGGACACTTTGCAAAAGGTCAACAACAGCATAGTGAAAATAAGCAGCGGAGTGAGGAAAGAAAGGCAGATAAAAAGCGGATAACCCAGAGCCCCTACCAACATAGCAATAGGCAGCGTCCAATTCTTCAAAAATTTAAGCATTGCCGTACATTTTGATTTTGAGGCACAAAGTAACATAGAATTAAGGAAAAAAGCTATTATTTTATTGTTTTTTCTTTCGGGAATGGCTGAGAGCGAAACCATCGAGATGGTAAAAAACACAAAACTTAACCATAAATAGCGAGTTTTCAGCAAAATTCTACTACATTTGCACCGTAATTGGAATATGAAACCGCATAGACTATACATATTATATATACTTATCTGCCTTGGGCTGTTCCTTTCCCCGCTATGTGACAATCAATTGTGGGCTAAGGATTTTGTTGTCGTTATTGATGCGGGACATGGCGGACACGACCCCGGCGCCAGCGGAAAAATCTCCAAAGAAAAGAACATTAATCTCAACGTTGCACTGAAGCTGGGCAATCTCATTAAAAGTAACTGCGACGACGTGAAAGTGGTCTATACCCGCACCAAAGATGTATTCATTCCTCTGGACCGCCGGGCAGAAATCGCCAATGATGCCAAAGCAGACCTCTTTATCTCGCTGCATACCAATGCCTTGGCTAAAAATAGAACAGCCCGGGGAGCCTCTACATGGACGCTGGGTCTGGCCAAGTCTGATGAAAATCTCGATGTTGCCAAACGGGAAAATGCAGTAATTCTCTACGAAGACGATTACAAGACGCGTTATGCCGGATTTAACCCTAATTCGGCCGAATCTTATATCATCTTTGAATTTATGCAGGATAAATATATGAAGCAGAGCGTACACCTTGCTTCACTGATTCAGAAACAATTAAGGCAAACTTGCAAAAGAGTGGACCAGGGAGTACACCAAGCCGGCTTTCTAGTGCTAAAAGCTAGTGCCATGCCCAGTGTTTTAGTGGAACTCGGTTTTATCTCCACCCCCGAAGAAGAACGGTATCTCAATACAGACGTAGGAACTACAACGCTAGCCAAAGGCATCTATCGTGCTTTTCTCTCTTACAAACGAGAACAGGAACTGAGATTGACAGGCACAAGCCGCACTATTATCCCTCAAGAAGAAGCGGAAGTAGAAAACACTCCCGTTGTGGCACAAGTACAAGTAAAAGAAAAATCTCTTCCTTTCTCCAAACGACCTATCACTGTGGAAAGTGCAACAAACACAGAAGAAATTACGTTTAAAATACAAATACTCACCTCTTCACGTCCACTTAGCAAAACCGATAAGCGACTGAAAGGACTGAAGAATGTGGACTATTATAAGGAAGGGCGTCTCTATAAATATACTTATGGAGCCTCTGCGGATTATAATAAGGTGTTGCGCACCAAACGCAACATATCTAATCAGTTTAAAGATGCTTTCATCATCGCTTTCCGGAATGGAGAAAAGATGAACATCCATACTGCTATCGCCGAATTTAAAAAGAAAAGAAATAAATAATAAACTAAAATGAAGTACATAACTAAAGAAGTTAGAATAGGAATTGCGGCTATCCTCGCCTTGTTTATACTGGTGTATGGCATTAATTATCTGAAAGGGATACACATGTTCAAGCCCTCCACTTACATTTACGTCAAGTTTAAAAACGTAAATGGACTTACCAAGTCCAGTCCAGTATTTGCTGACGGAGTACGGGTGGGTATCGTGAGAGATATTTATTACGACTACAAAAATCCGGGAAATGTTATAGTGGAAGTAGACTTGGATACAGAGCTAAGAATCCCTAAAGGCAGCAGTGCAGAACTAGTACCGGAACTTATGGGAGGTGTACGCATGAATATCTTATTAGCTAACAATCCCCGTGAGAAATACGCAGTAGGAGACACTATCCCGGGAAACATGAACAACGGTATGATGGAACAGGTGGCACACCTGATGCCTGAAGTAGCCAAAATGCTGCCAAAGCTAGACTCTATATTAACCTCCCTCAACAAGATTACCGGCGACTCGAGCATTCCCTCCACCCTGCATTCCGCAGAAAAGACTATGGCCAACTTAGCAGTAATAAGCGGGCAGATGAAAGGATTGTTGGGCAAAGATATCCCACAACTTACAGGTAAATTGAACACATTGGGTGACAACTTTATCGCCATCAGCAATAATCTGAAAAGCATAGATTATGCCACCACTTTCAAACAGGTGGATGAAACGTTGGCTAACGTAAAAATGATTACAGAAAAGCTCAATAGTAAAGACAATACGTTAGGACTGCTACTCAATAATCCTGATTTATATAATAACCTAAATGCCACAACAATTAATGCTGCAAGTTTGTTAGAAGATTTGAAAGAGCACCCGAAACGGTATGTTCATTTCTCTTTATTCGGTAGAAAAGATAAGTGATAGCAGAGCGTTATATAGATTTTGTCTAAATAACAATGAGGGAATGAAAAGCTAATAAACACCTCTAAATGTCTATCTCTAAACTGGAAAAAAGGTATTAACAACGCCTGTACCCTGAAAGAGAAAAAGCAAGCAAAACAAGGAATAATTCATTCATAAACAGAGTCTTATATAAAAGCAAGAGCACCTTTGAAAGAAGGTTTTTAAAAGAAGAACATAAGTGGCTGAAAGTAAACGCATTATTGTTTGAATGAAAAATGCAAGAAAAAACACATTTGTTTTTTCCGAATAAGATTCCGAATTTTGCAACCGTAGAAGTTTTGCTTAATTAATAAATGTATTAGAGCCGTTATGAGTGAATCAAATCATGTCGTGCTGTGGAACCGCTGTCTCCAAATCATTCGAGACAATGTACCGGATTCGACATATAAAACTTGGTTTGTCCCTATTATTCCATTAAAATATGAGGACAGTACGTTGACCGTACAAGTACCTAGCCAGTTCTTCTATGAATTTCTGGAAGATAAGTTCGTGGACTTGTTGCGAAAGACGCTATATAAGGTTATCGGCGAAGGTACTAAGCTAATGTATAATGTGATGGTAGATAAGACTTCGATTCCGAATCAAACCGTGAATCTCGAAGCCAGTAATCGTTCTACAGCCATACCTCAACGCAATATCACTCAGGCAAACAAAGCTCCCAATATATTACAGGCACCTGCTGTTCAGGATTTGGACCCACATCTGAATCCTAACTATAATTTTGAAAACTTCATCGAAGGATATAGCAATAAGCTTTCCCGAAGTGTAGCGCAAGCGGTAGCAGAAAGACCTGCAGAAACAGTGTTTAATCCACTATTTATACATGGCGCTTCAGGAGTAGGAAAGACCCATCTCGCCAATGCTATCGGCACAAGAATCAAGGAACTGTATCCTGAGAAAAGGGTTTTATATGTATCGGCCCATTTGTTTCAGGTACAATATACCGATTCGGTCCGAAACAATACCACGAATGATTTTATTAACTTCTACCAGACAATTGATGTATTGATTATTGATGATATTCAGGAATTTGCCGGTGTCACTAAAACGCAAAACACCTTCTTCCATATCTTCAATCATCTTCATCAAAACCGGAAACAACTGATATTGACATCCGACCGTGCTCCAGTTTTACTACAAGGCATGGAAGAACGACTCTTAACTCGCTTTAAATGGGGAATGGTAGCAGAACTTGAAAAACCTACTGTGGAATTACGCAAAAATATCTTGCGAAATAAAATACATCGTGACGGACTACAGTTCCCTCCCGAGGTAATCGACTATATAGCCGAAAACGTCAACGAAAGTGTTCGTGACCTCGAAGGAATTATTATATCCATCATGGCACATTCTACCATCTACAATAAAGAAATCGACCTTGAGCTGGCACAACGTATTGTACGCAAAGTAGTGCGTAACGAAGCGAAAACTATCACGATAGATAACATAATTCAAACGGTATGCAAACACTTTGAGTTGGAACCGTCTGCCATTCATACTAAATCCAGAAAAAGAGAAGTGGTCCAAGCACGGCAAATTGCTATGTACTTAGCAAAGACATACACGGATTTCTCTACTTCCAAAATAGGTAAGTTCATCGGTAATAAAGACCATGCAACCGTTCTGCATGCCTGCAAAACTGTGAAAGGACAATTGGAAGTGGATAAAAACTTCCATGCAGAAGTAGGAAAAATAGAATCACTGCTTAAGAAAAGCAATTGACAGTGGGCAACGGATAATTAAGAAACTTGTCAGCAACTATCATAATCTCTATAATTGTCAACTGTCAATTGTACATTGTTAATTAAACAAATCCTTGCTGATGGAGGACCTGCAACAGGTTTTCGGACATAAATTCATTATCTTTTTTAGTATAACGTACATCAGTAAAAACTTGGGCTAAAGTTTCCTTGCGATTTTCTTCTATAAACTTCTTATTCTCTACAAGAGATTCTTTATAAGCATAACAACGGTTAATATCTTCGGAAGTATAATCCTGATAACTTTCCTCATGCACCAAAGCTTGCCACGGCAAACGGTCTACCTGAGCAGGAAATTCGTCAGGATAGCCCACTGTGATAGTAGTGACAGGAAACACAAGTTCCGGCAAATTTAATACATCAATAATCATTTGCGGGTTGTAAGTAGTGGTGCCCAGATAACAAATTCCCAGCCCAGATTCTTCAGCAATTGTACAAAAAGTTTGAGCAACCAGCAGAGTATCCATTGCAGCATTCAGAAATGACATTAAGTTATTATATCCGGGGACGGCATTGCGCTGTTCACACCATTTACTAAAGCGGCGAAAATCTGCACAGAAGGTAAGCACTACTGGTGCCCCTTTCACCATAGGTTGGTTGAAATGGGCAGGTGAAAGTTTGTCTTTCATCTTCCCATCCCGTGTGACAACTACGCTATAAAGTTGCATCCCACCCATCGTAGATGCTCGAAAGGATGTTTCAAGCAAATCATTTAACAAATCCCTATCAATATCCTTTTGTTGATATTTTCTAATGGTTCTTCTTGTTTTTAGTGTCTCAATCATATTATTTTTTCTTGCAAATATATAAAAGAATAATTATGTCACAACATGATAATCTCAAAATAATTTTCTTTTTGGATAACTTTCCCGTATGAACAAAACCAATATTTAATTGTTTATCAATAGCTTACCCTCAATAAATGGGAAACTTACAGTCAGTTAATAAAATGTTTAGTTTTTATTTTGATATACCAAGAAACATTCTTAGCTTTGCAGCCACATTTATTAAGTATAAGCAAACTTCTACATAGCACTTATATAATAAAAGTAATGTAACACACAAATAATCGTGGAAAAACAAATTTACTCTTATGATGAAGCCTACGAAGAATCTTTACGATATTTCCAAGGCGATGAGCTTGCAGCCCGCGTATGGGTGAACAAGTATGCAGTAAAAGACTCTTTCGGAAACATCTACGAAAAGTCCCCAGAAGATATGCATTGGAGAATTGCTAATGAAGTGGCGCGCATTGAAGCAAAATACCCGAACGGGTTGCCTGCAAAAGAATTGTTCGACTTGTTAGATCACTTCAAATATATCGTTCCGCAAGGAAGCCCCATGACAGGAATAGGCAATGACCACCAAGTAGCTTCTTTGTCCAATTGTTTCGTTATTGGCGTAGACGGTGCGGCAGACTCTTATGGTGCCATCATCAAGATAGACGAAGAGCAAGTACAGCTAATGAAAAGAAGAGGAGGCGTAGGACATGACCTATCACATATTCGTCCTAAAGGCTCGCCGGTTAAGAACTCGGCATTGACCTCTACCGGGCTTGTACCCTTCATGGAACGCTATTCCAATTCTACACGAGAAGTAGCACAAGACGGACGCCGCGGCGCCCTGATGTTAAGCGTATCGATTAAGCATCCTGACTCGGAAGCATTTATCGATGCTAAAATGACTGAAGGGAAAGTAACAGGTGCCAATGTCTCAGTGAAGCTGGATGATGCCTTTATGCAAGCAGCTATCGATAATACGCCTTATATACAACAATACCCTATTGACGCTGAGAGCCCCACTTTTACAAAAGAAATCGAAGCTTCCGCCTTATGGAAAAAAATTGTACATAATGCATGGAAATCAGCCGAACCCGGTGTTCTTTTCTGGGATACTATTGTGAAAGAATCCGTTCCCGATTGCTACGCCGACCTCGGATACAAAACTGTTTCTACGAATCCATGTGGGGAGATTCCTTTGTGCCCATACGACTCTTGTCGCCTGTTGGCTATAAACCTCTATTCATATGTAGTAAACCCATTCACACCGGACGCTTACTTTGACTTTGAATTATTTAAAAAGCACGTAGCCCTGGCACAACGCATCATGGATGACATCATCGACCTTGAACTGGAAAAGATAGAAAGGATTCTTCAAAAGGTAGATGAGGACCCTGAAAACGACGAGGTAAAACGTACAGAGCGTGTACTGTGGGAAAAAATATATAAGAAAAGCGGCCAAGGTCGCCGGACTGGAGTAGGTATCACTGCCGAAGGAGATATGCTTGCCGCATTAGGCCTGCGTTACGGTACGGAAGAAGCAACGGATTTTTCGGAAAAAGTACATAAGACTCTTGCCTTGAATGCATACCGCTCTTCTGTACAAATGGCTAAAGAACGGGGCGCTTTCGAAATCTATGATTCAGAACGCGAAAAGAATAATCCGTTTATCCAACGCCTGGCGGAAGCAGATCCGGAACTGTACAAAGAAATGAAGCAGTACGGCCGCCGGAACATCGCTTGCCTTACTATTGCTCCTACCGGCACAACTAGCTTAATGACTCAAACGACTTCCGGAATCGAACCTGTCTTCCTACCCGTCTACAAACGCAGAAGAAAAGTAAACCCCAACGATACTAATGTACGGGTAGACTTTGTAGATGAAACAGGCGATGCTTTCGAAGAGTATATCGTATTTCATCATAAGTTTGTCACTTGGATGGAAGCAAACGGATATAACCCGTCTAAACAGTATACTCAGGAAGAAATTGATCAAATGGTGGCTAAGTCACCTTATTACAAAGCAACTTCCAACGATGTAGATTGGCTGATGAAGGTCAAAATGCAAGGAAAGATTCAAAAATGGGTAGACCACTCTATCAGCGTAACCATCAACCTGCCGAACGATGTAGACGAGGATTTAGTAAATCGTCTTTATATAGAAGCATGGAAATCCGGCTGCAAAGGATGTACTGTTTACAGAGATGGTTCCCGCTCGGGAGTCTTGATTTCTACCAAATCCGACAAGAAGGAAGAACTTCCTCCCTGTAAACCGCCTACGGTAGTAGAAGTACGCCCCAAAATATTGGAAGCAGACGTAGTACGTTTCCAGAACAACAAGGAAAAATGGGTAGCTTTTGTAGGATTACTGGACGGACGTCCCTATGAAATATTCACCGGTCTCCAAGATGACGATGAAGGAATCTCACTGCCGAAGAGTGTGACTACCGGACGGATTATCAAAAACGTAGACGAAAACGGCAACAAACGCTATGATTTCCAATTCGAAAACAAACGTGGATATAAAACTACAATTGAAGGACTTTCGGAAAAATTCAACAAGGAGTACTGGAACTATGCTAAGCTGATTTCAGGAGTGCTTCGTTGGAGAATGCCGATCGAACAAGTCATCAAACTTGTGGGTTCTCTTCAACTGGATAGTGAGAATATTAACACTTGGAAAAACGGAGTGGAACGAGCTCTGAAGAAATACATCCAGGATGGCACAGAAGCTAGAGGCAAAAAATGCCCGAACTGCGGAAACGAAACTCTGGTTTACCAAGAAGGTTGCCTGATTTGTACAACCTGTGGAGCATCCCGTTGCGGATAAAACTGTAATTCATTCACATATTATACAAAAGAGTTAAAAGGAGTCAGGATGATGACTCCTTTTGATTTTTAATGGTGCACACCAGCACAAACGTTTGCATAGTATTTTATTTTAGTCCGAACAGATTAATCTATGATATATAAAAAGAATGTCTTATACTTGCAACATCATTAGTCTATAATCAAAATCTAATATATATGATAGTATCATTTAACATCGAATACCGCACCAATTGGGGAGAAGAAGTTAGAATGACTGGCTCGATACCTGAATTGGGTAGCGGAAGTGACGAAAAGGCAATACCTCTTCAAACGATAGATGGTATTCATTGGACCGTAGAACAAGAAATCCAACTCCCAGAAGATACCCCATTAAATTATAGTTATCTCATTTGGCAGGATGGAAAAATCGTACGCAAGGAATGGAATAGTTTTCCACGTTGCCTTTCTCTAAACGGTAACCCTAACCAAAAATATCATATTTATGATAGCTGGAAGAATTTACCGGAACAACAATACTTTTATAGTTCAGCTTTTACCGAATCCTTATTAGCTCATAAAGAAAGAAATGCTATTCCCCAAAGCTATAAGAAAGGAATCCGGATAAAAGCCTATGCTCCCCGTATCAATGATAACTATTGTTTAGCTATTTGCGGAAACCAAAAGGCTCTAGGAGACTGGAATCCGGATAAAGCCCTTTTTATGAGTGATGCTAATTTCCCAGAATGGCAAATAGAACTGGATGCTTCCAAATTAAAATTCCCAGTGGAATATAAATTTGTTCTTTATAATAAAAAAGAAAACAAGGCAGAAGCGTGGGAAAACAATCCTAACCGCTACATGGCAGATCCACAGCTCCATGCAAATGAGACTTTCATTCTTTCTGACCGTTACGTTTATTTTGATATTCCCACATGGAAAGGTGCGGGAGTAGCTGTACCAGTTTTCTCTTTAAGATCAGAAAAAAGTTTCGGTGTAGGAGATTTTGGCGATTTGAAACGAATGATAGACTGGGCAGTGAACACCCAACAAAAAGTGGTGCAGATCTTACCCATCAACGACACTACGATGACTCATACGTGGACAGATTCCTATCCTTATAACAGTATCTCTATTTACGCCTTCCACCCCATGTACGTCGACTTAGGGCAATTAGGGAAACTAAAAGATAAAGAGGTTGTTGCTACATTCAACCAGAAGCAAAAAGAACTAAATAAGTTATCCACTATCGACTATGAGGCAGTGAATAACACAAAGTGGGAATATTTCCGCCTCATCTTTGAACAGGAAGGAGAAAAGGTATTAGCATCGGAAGCCTTTAAAGCATTTTTCGATAAAAACAAGGAGTGGTTGCAACCTTATGCTGTCTTTAGCTACTTGCGAGATGCATATAAAACACCTAACTTCCGTCAATGGCCCAAATATAATATCTACCAACCAGAAGAAATAGAACGCATGTGCCGCCCCGATTCAGCTGATTATCGGCATATTGCCATCTACTATTATATTCAATTCAACCTCCATCTGCAACTACTTGCAGCTACCACTTATGCACGTGAACATGGTGTAGTGCTGAAGGGAGATATTCCTATCGGTATCAGCCGCAACAGTGTAGAAGCATGGACGGAACCCTATTACTTTAATCTAAGCGGACAAGCCGGAGCTCCACCCGATGATTTTTCTGTAAACGGACAAAACTGGGGATTCCCTACTTATAATTGGGAAGTAATGGAAAAAGATGGATATAAATGGTGGATGAAGCGCTTTCAGAAGATGTCCGAGTACTTTGACGCTTACCGAATTGACCATATTCTGGGATTTTTCCGTATTTGGGAAATTCCGATGAATGCCGTTCATGGTTTATTAGGACAATTTGTTCCTTCTTTACCTATGAGCCGGGAAGAAATAGAAAGTTACGGTCTTCCATTCAGAGAAGAATATCTTGAACCTTACATCCATGAATACTTTTTAGGGCAGATATTCGGTCCACACACAGAATATGTGAAACAGAATTTTATCGAATCCACAGATAAATGGGAAATATATCGTATGCGACCTGAGTTTAATACTCAACGTAAGGTAGAAGCATTTTTTGAAGGAAAAGCGGATGAGGATAGTATATGGATTCGCGACGGACTATATGCACTAATCAGTGACGTACTCTTTGTACGCGATACTAAAAACCCCGATAAATATCATCCACGTATCGGAGTACAACACGATTTCATCTATCGTTCTCTAAATGATTGGGAAAAGGATGCTTTCAACCGTCTTTACGACCAATATTACTATCATCGCCACAATGAATTCTGGCAGCAGCAAGCCATGAAGAAGCTTCCGCAGCTTACTCAGTCGACACGTATGCTTGTGTGTGGCGAAGATTTAGGAATGATACCTGATTGCGTTGCATGGGTAATGAACGAATTACGCATTCTAAGCCTCGAAATTCAAAGGATGCCTAAAAATCCCTCTTATGAATTCGGACATCTCAATGAATACCCCTATCGTTCTGTTTGTACCATCTCTACCCACGACATGTCTACATTGCGTGGCTGGTGGGAAGAAGATTATCAACAAACACAACGTTACTACAATAGTATGTTAGGACATTATGGAGCTGCTCCATCAGTAGCTACTCCTGAGCTATGCGAGGAAGTAGTACGCAATCACTTGAACAGCAATTCTATCTTATGTATATTATCTTTGCAAGATTGGCTCTCTATTGACGGAAAATGGCGTAATCAAAATGCGCAGGAAGAGCGAATAAACATCCCTGCCAACCCACGTCACTACTGGAGATACAGAATGCATTTGACACTGGAACAACTGATAAAAGCAGAAGACTTAAATGAAAAAATTATTAGGTTGATTAATCTATCCGGACGAAACCCGGAAAAATAAAAGAAGAAATTCTTTTTCAATTGCCTCTTTCGGACTTTTATGCCAGAAAGGGGCATTGTTTTTTATTTATAGAAATTTATATTCTTGTTTTTTCTTGTCTTAATCCAAATATATGACGTATCTTTGACTGTGAAATTGGCAAACAAACCAAGCATGGAAGACGGCAATAATAAACGTATAGATTTTGTAGATTTAACCAAAGGTGTCTGCATCATTTTAGTAGTAATGGCACACATTGGAGGGGCATTCGAAAAACTGGACAGCAATTCTTTAATTGCCTGCTTCAGAATGCCACTTTATTTTTTCATTTCTGGTATCTTCTTTAAATCTTATGAAGGTTTATTGGGCTTTTTCATCCGGAAGGTTAATAAGCTACTCATACCCTTTGTCTTTTTCTACATGGTTTCGTTTTTGTTAATGTACATCGCCTCAAAACTTTTACCAGGACTTTTCCGATTACCAGTCCGTTGGAGTGAACTGCTTCTCGTGTTCCAAGGGCACTCCTTACTCCGGTTTAATCCTCCTATTTGGTTTCTCATAGCTCTCTTTAATTGTAATATCCTATTTTATATTCTCCACTTTATGCGTGAGAAGCACTTAAAATGGATGTTCGCATTAACCTTTTTCATAGGAATTATTGGATTTGTATTGGGAAAGTATCGCGTTGAACTTCCTCTTTATTGGGATGTAGCAATGACTGCTTTGCCTTTTTACGTAGCTGGATTCTGGATACGACGTTATAACTTTTTTCTTCATCCCAATCACCGCTTTGATAAACTGGTCCCAGCAGTTATATTAATAGCATTAATAGTTATGTACTTCACAGCCACTACTCCAGGAATGCGTACTAACTTCTATCCCGGGAACATCTTCCAATTTTATATTGCTGCATTCGCAGGTATCTTTATGATTATGTTGCTCTGTAAAAAAGTAAAAAAGTTCCCTGTAATCTCTTACTTAGGACGTTACTCTGTTATCACATTGGGCATTCATGGACCGATATTACACTTCATAGGCCCTTTGGCATCCCGTTACATTCATAATGACTGGTTGCTTGCCGTTACACTACTACTTCTTACTTTAATTGCTTGTATCGCAGCTACTCCCTTCTTTCTAAAAGTTATTCCGGAAGTAGTTGCACAAAAAGACCTACTCAAAATCAACGGGCAAAATAATCGTGAGTTAAAATCAAGTTAGATATCTCCCATGCTTTTTGAGCATATTCTACCTCTGGAACAGACACACCGGTGGTATCGCCAATTACTTCAAGAAGAGGAGAAATAGCAAAACCTTTCTTTTCCGGGTCTAATATACTCTGTCCCAAACCCGTCCAAAAATAATTATCCAGTCCTAGAAGATTTAGTAAAGTAGGATACATATCCATCTGTCCCATTACTTTTTCATAACGAAAAGTTACAGGAGAATTTATCACAATAAAAGGCGTAAACTGTCCTGGAGAAACAACACCTTTTCCTGCCGGAGAACTGCAAAGCTGTGCTCTGTCACTTGCTAATCCTTCATGGTCACCTGTAATAACTATCATTGTATTTTCAAATTTCTTTTGAATCCGCAATGAATCTATAAAAGCTCCTATAGCACGGTCCGTATAATTGGCTACTGTCATGTAATCATTCATTCGCCTAGGAACATCTTTGCTAAAAGATATACGTTTAAGTTCATCCGGTATAATGAAAGGACCATGTCCGGAATAGGTCACACACTGTATCAATGTGTGACCCTCAATTGGAACCATCTCTTCTGTCTTCATTTTCTCAGCACACTGCCGCAGAAATGAAACATCTCCCAGCTTATGCATCGGACCGGTCTTTTCATCCAATACCCAATAGGGCTTATCCAATAATAAATCATATCCAAAGTCTTGAGCTACAATAGCCTGGTTCCAAACTACTTTCTTATCCACCGTAAAACAACATGCTTTCCCGTCTTCATATTTCTCCTTAAATGCTTTCTCTAAGCTAGGATAATAATGATGAGGATAACGAGCACTATATGCTCCAAAAGTTAATGGCAATAAACCGGTATGTAACAACAATTGTGCATCTATTGAACGCGCCCCTTTTGCCTGCGTCTGCACATAGGGGGCATATAACACGCCTTCTTCTTTCAGAAGCTTATTCAGACAAGGAGTAATCTCTTTCCCTTCCACTTTTTGCTCAAGAACCCAACTTTCAAACGACTCTGCTAGAATAATAACACAATTATTTCGTTCTTCTATTTTAAATGGCAATGGTTTATGCTCCGGTCGCGCTTGCAACCATTCTTCAATTTCATCTTTAACTTCCGGAGTATACTCTTTTTTATCTTGTACATGTTCATAATATAAGGTACCCAAAACTGTATACATGGGGGTGCCACATGTCTGGCTGTGAATCAAAAGGGATTCATACGCTTTCTTATATCCTCCTTGAAACCATACGATCCCCCCTAAAATCAAAAAAGGTATCAACACACAAACAGATAGAAAACGCCATACTTTTTTCTTTTGACTAGCCAAACAAGCTAAGGATTGTTTCCGTATTACCCAAAGATAAAGAACAGTGAGAAAAGGAAAACCTAAATCCACCCAACGAAGAGAATCAAAAACACTCGAAGTAAAATCCGCTAGATTTCCTGCCAAAAAATAACTATCCCATGGAATAGCAGTGTAATAGGTACGGAAATACATCAAATTAACTATCAACAAAATATCCACTAACGTACCGATTATGACAATATACCATCGGGAACGAATAAAAACGAGCGGCATTGCCAACAAAGACGCCAGCATAAATTTACTCAAATAAGTTTCAAGAAAAGAAAAAGATTTAAAAGTAGTATCCAAACACCATATTAAATCAAAAAGGATAAATTTTAGGAATAAACATAAAATAAAGAATAGTAATAGTTTTGTGTTACGCATAATCATACAATCTTTGGTTGATATACTTGGTATATAAAATCACGCAAAGATAATAAAAAATTGTAAAAGAGACCAAAATAAGAATTGAAAAGGCAGTAAATAAGATATTTATCTACTTTCTCTATTATCTGCTAAAAAGTAAAATTGTAAAGCCTATATCTAAAAAATAATTTCCTGGAAAGGGATTCCATTCAATTTGGAAGCACGCCTGGCAAAACCACTTTTATACATATTATCTGTTACCAATAAGTATACTTTTTGTGATTTAGACAACATAAAAAAGTCAAGAAAGGTTTTCATGTGAACATCCAAATTATTCTGAGTTATATTATCCATATGCTCTATCTTCCCAGGTAAGACATACACAAAATCAAGCTTTGCTATTTTTTGAAGAAAATATTCACTATCTGCAGTTACTAGGAATTTGCTTACTTCAGGATGTAGACGACGTAACTCAATAGCCTTATTAATACATTTATCACATAATTCTTCCCTTTTATCCAAACTGAGAGAAGCATTTTTGCCCTCACAAAAGTCTCCTAACAGACCTATGAAACGAAAGGAGAAAGCTATGTATTTCTCGCCTATCAAACGAAAATTTTCATCTACCCAAGCCTGTAAAGCAGGAACTGGACGAAAAAGCTCATTAAACAAAGCCCCAAACTCATCATCAGCATAATACATATTAGTATAAACATGTATTTGCTTATAATTTTTAGCAAAATATTTTCCTGCCATCTTGCGCTGAAAAGCCTTGTCTCTTCTTGAATGAAGGTTAGAATTAATATATACTGGAAGAGAACTAGAAGAATTATAGGAAATTTCATTCTCTTGAATTTTCCAACAATATTTATTAGGAATTAATAACTCCTCCAACCGAAAAGGACTGATAAAATGAATGCGAAAATCAATCTGATGTTCTAAACAATATTTATAAGTAGATATAATCCCCCGCAAACGATCAGCCAATCCGCCGTGGCGCTTACGCCCATCAGCCATAAATATTATTACCTTTTCTTTATTACATGCCAGGGGTGCCTCTTCTGTATAATAAGGAAGCAAATGTCTTCTAACTTTTCTATTAAGACGATATTCCCGATAAATTAAATCGTTTAAGTCGCCCTTTATAAAGTCTATCAGTTTCATACAAATATAATTAGAATGCAAAGATAAGATTTTTTTTGGTGAAAAAAATAAAAACAAGTATCTTTACCTTCATAAATAGTAACAAGATGAAGATGAATACCAGCTATATTTACCTAAAAAATATACGTTTATATGCTTTTCACGGGGTAGCACCTCAAGAAACAATAGTAGGAAATGAGTTTATTATCAATCTCCGCATCAAGACAGATATCTACCAAGCAAGCGAAACAGATGATATAATCAAGACTATCAGTTATGCAGAAGCTTATGAAGTCGTAAAAGAAGAAATGAGTATTCCTTCTAAACTGTTGGAACATGCTTGCAATCGCATTACGAAACGGTTATTTCAAGTTTTCCCTAGCATTGAAGAAATCAATATATCTTTATCCAAGCGTTGCCCCCCTATGGGAGGAGATGTAGAAGAAGCTGGGGTTGAGATGAATTGTGTACGAGGGGAACGATAAGTGGAGAGTTTGGATAAGTTGAGAGTTGAGAGTGTTTCTTTGGGTCACCTGCAAAACCCTGTGTTTTCTTTCTTTATTGGCTTTTAAATCTTACC
>JAUUNK010000105.1 GCA_030844565.1 Bacteroides ovatus | reverse complement strand
TGATGGCATCCGTATAGGTCACGGTTGCTCCGACAAGTGTATCGGATATGGACTGTACACGGGCATTCAGACGGATGCTTATCCCCTTCTTCTCCAAAACTTCTCTTACAGCATGGGAAATATCTTCGTCTTCACGGGGAATGAAACGGTCACCAGCTTCAAGAATGGTGACTTCGCTACCAAAGCTGGCATACATAGAAGCAAATTCCAATCCAATGTAGCCACCCCCCACAATGATAAGATGACGGGGAAGTTTCTCAAGCTCAAGCAAGCTGGTACTGGTATATACCCATCTGCTGGTGTGGACACCTTCGATGGGGGGCAGCACGCTTGTGGAGCCGGTATCGATAAAGATTTCCTTTCCTTGCAGTTCAATTTCTTTATCAGCTAAAGTTACCTTTACGATCTGAGCTGAAACAAAAGACCCTATTCCTGTATAGACAGTTACATTTGGTCGTTGAGATAGCTTTTCATAATTGTTATGCCGTAGAAGCGCTGTAAGCTTGTTCTTGCGATCGATGGCTTCTTTGTAGAGCCTTGCCTGCTGTTCGGGACCTCCCGGATGGCGTTCTGCCGCTACCTTGGAGTCGTGTACTAATGCTTTAGTGGGGATACAGCCGATATTGGGGCAAGTTCCTCCATACATTTTATCGGAACGTTCCACGATGGCGACTTCCCAGCCACGGTTGGAAAGTTCGGCCGCCAGTGTCTTGCCTGCTTTGCCGAAACCTATAATGATGGCATCGTATTGTTTCATAATTTATCTTTTGTTAGTTTATATTCCACGTTATATAACGTTTGGGGGAGATATTTGTTTTTTCCTCTCTGCGAGGTAATAGGTCTGCTTAGGGGTATCTTTGCGTATAGTTTATTTAATTATGATTCCCCAACTTTTCAGTACGCGCCGGGACGAATCGGATAAAAGAACCACTGCGCCGGCAAGGATAACAATGTCTTTGATAACAAGTCTGCCTGCTCCCGACAGCAACGGAAAGCCATACTCTCCGCTTCCAAGGTCAGGAACCCAGACTTCGGGTGTAGTGACAAGAAAGGAAAGGGTACCGAGTGTCATGATGATTGCCAACGCATCACCAAAAATTCCTACTTTGGGGAAGAAGATACCAAGAAATACCAAAATACCTATACTCATAATCAAAGCGCCTAAGCCATAAGAAAAGGTATAAGTATTGTTTGCTTCATGCCATTCACGATTGGCGGGCACGTAAGCTCCTTCAGGATTCTTATGTTCCTTATACTCCGGAGCTCCTTTGGCATAGAAAAAACTCATGAAAGGGCTGTTAGCCACAAATGGAACAATTCCATCAGCTTCGTAATGAAAATATTTCAATCCGCCTATCCAGACAAATACGACAAGAATAGCTACGCGAATAAATTTTATACCGAAATTCTTTAAACCGGAAGTGAAGGTCAACAGGGTAATAATTTTCTCTTTCATCTTTGTTAATTTTTAGAGGTTTAACTTACTGGTGCAAAGATGAGGGTTTTATTCCGTGCTGCCAATGGCAATATTTCCGTATCCCTTATCAATTCTTCCCGAGGGCATCATTTCGGAATTGTACGGTGCTCTGGCCGGTCATATTTTTAAAGAAACGACTGAATGAAGACTGGTCTTCAAAACCTAGTAAGTCGGCTATTTCTTTGGAACTTTTGTTACTGTAGAGCAGCAACCGTTTAGCTTCTGCTTCCACTCGTTCGTGAATAACCCGCAGGGGAGAGGGCAGTTTACAGGTGGAAAATATGTTCGACAATGTTTTAGGAGATTTATGGAGCATATCGGCATAGTCTTGCACTTGTTTCTTTTGACGATAATATTCGTCGACCAACACATAATAGCGGCGGATGATTTCGAAGCTGTATTCTTTTTCTTGTGTAATCTCTAGTCTCCGGCGCGCAATGCGGGTACAAGAGATGATAAAACGTTTAAGTAAAATGCGCAACATCTCTTCTTGAAGATTGTCAGAGATAGTAAACTCTTTATCCAGCGTATTGGCTATTTCGGTGAGTTGCTGTTTTTCTTCTTCTTCAAGCACAAAGCGGACCACGTGAGAAGAACCGTTAAAAAGGAAGCCGCTACATGATACTTCATGGTCGTTGCCATAGATACAATAGAAGTTGCTATTAAATACCAATGTCAGATATTCCCCATCGATAGACTTAAAAGTAAGATGTTGTAGGTGAGACAATGAAAGGACTTCATTCTCAATAAGGAGAGTTACCTGATGATCTACTTCCAGGGTAATGCTTCCTTTGCGCACCCAAATGAATTTATACAAGCCTTTCTCCTTTTGTAGCTCCCTGTCATTGTGATAAGTATCGGTGATGGCAAGCGTCCCTTTAAGCTTGGTGTGGTACTGATGCATTTTCATACGTCCATAGATGAGGCATCAAACGATAGCGGTAGCAAATCGCCAATGCTTTTTACTTCATAAATGTTTTCTTTTCCGTATAGCAGGATGCGGATAGGATGGTTATACCGCTTCTCTGTCTCAAGTATCACTTGACGACAAGCGCCGCAAGGGGGAATAGGGTTATCAATGAAGTCTTTTTCCGTACGGGCGGCGATGGCAAGTGTTGTCACTGGTTGGTCAGGATATTGTGAATTAGCATAAAATAACGTGGTTCGTTCGGCACATAATCCCGACGGATAAGCTGCGTTTTCTTGATTGGAGCCTGTCACCACTGTTCCATCCGCTAGCAGAGCAGCGGCGCCTACTGCAAAACGGGAATAAGGGGAATAACTACGGGAGGTCGCTTGCATGGCGGTTTCCACCAGTTTCCGGTCTGATTCGGAAAGCTCGTCATATTGATATACTTTGATGATACTCGTAATAGTCAGGTCTTTCATAAGGCAGAAGGGTTTTCGTTCTACAATTAATGTTACAAAGTTAAGAAAGAGATTGATAATCCCAATTATTTTTATGATTTTTGTGCCCTATATAACCCACATTAAGTATAAAAATGAACCGTAAACTGCTCCGTTTAATAGTTTGGAACCTTTTTCTCATATTCGCTGTGGGCGCGCAGGCACAGAAGAGAAATCCGCGATATGTAGAATATATTAATAAGTATAGTAGCCTGGCTGTGGAACAGATGAGGGAACATAAGATTCCCGCCAGTATCACCCTGGCGCAAGGCTTACTTGAGAGCGGTGCAGGTTATAGTATGTTGGCACGTAAAAGCAACAACCACTTTGGTATTAAGTGTGGTGGAAACTGGCGTGGACGTACTGTACGTCATGATGACGATGCCCGGAACGAATGTTTCCGTGCTTACAAGAGCGTACGTGATTCTTATGAAGATCATTCGGCTTTCCTTACTAGGGGAGCACGGTACGCTTTCCTTTTCCGCTTGAAGACTACCGATTATAAAGGTTGGGCGCGTGGTTTGAAGAAGGCAGGTTATGCTACCGACCGTTCCTATGCCAACCGTCTCATTACCATCATTGAAGACTATGACCTTTATAAATACGACCGTAAAGGGAAAGCATACAAAGAACCCACTATCCTTAATCCTCATCAGGTATATATTGCCAATGGATTGGCGTATGTGGTGGCAAGAGATGGGGATACTTTCAAGAGTCTGAGTAAAGAATTTGGTATCCGATGGAAGAAGCTTGTGAAGTATAATGATTTGCAGAAAGACTATACTCTCATGAGTGGTGATATTATCTATCTCAAAGAGAAAAAGAAGAAAGCCCAGAAGCCCTATGTGGTTTATGTCGTAAGAGACGGAGACTCCATGCACTCTATTTCCCAAAAGTTCGGCATCCGCCTGAAGAACCTTTATAGGATGAATCGTAAAGACGGAGAATACATTCCTGAGGTGGGAGACCCTTTGAGGTTACGTTAAATTACACGCTGCAATATTTGCTCCATCTTATAAAGTCATAAAAAGAATGCTGGTATTTAAACTCCCCGCCTTCCTTTTGGTTTTAGTGGATGAGGCGTAGAACGTCAACTAAAATTCATAAAGATATGAGTCTCAATATAGCTAAGAACGGAAAGAAGCGGGTCATCATCGTAGGGGGTGGCTTTGGTGGTTTAAAGCTTGCTACCCGATTGGAAGGTTGCGGCTTTCAAGTGGTCCTGATAGATAAAAACAATTATCACCAGTTTCCCCCTTTAATTTACCAGGTGGCTTCGGCGGGTATGGAGCCTAGTTCCATCTCTTTTCCCTTTCGTAAAATATTTCAGCATCGGAAGGATTTTTATTTTCGTATGGCGGAGGTGCGTGCTGTCTTCCCTGAAAAGAATCTCATTCAAACTTCTATAGGGAAGGCGGAATATGATTATCTGGTGCTTGCTGCTGGAACTACTAGTAACTTTTTTGGCAACAAGCACATCGAAGAAGAAGCTATGCCGATGAAAAACGTATCTGAAGCAATGGGACTAAGAAACGCTCTGCTGGCTAATTTGGAACGCGCCATTACCTGCTCAAGCGATCAGGAACGTCAAGAGTTGCTCAACGTGGTGGTGGTAGGGGGAGGGGCAACCGGGGTAGAAGTAGCAGGAGCTCTTTCGGAAATGAAAAAGTTCGTGCTGCCCAATGATTATCCTGATATGCCCAGCAGTTTGATGCACATCTATTTAATAGAAGCAAGCCCGCGATTATTAGCAGGCATGTCTTCCGAAGCATCCGAGCACGCTGAACAATTCCTTAGAAAGATGGGAGTCAACATTTTGTTGAACAAAAAAGTGGTGGACTATCGAGACCATAAAGTATTACTGGAAGATGGAAGTGAAATAGCTACTCGTACTTTTATATGGGTGAGCGGAGTGACAGCTGTCACCGTGGGAAACCTGGATAAATCCTTGCAAGGGCGGGGAGGACGCATTAAAGTGGATGCTTTTAATCGGGTTGAAGGAATGACGAATGTATTTGCCATCGGTGACCAGTGCATACAGCTCACCGATAAAGAATACCCCAACGGGCACCCTCAATTAGCGCAAGTGGCCATTCAGCAAGGGAAACTGTTAGCAAAAAATCTCTGCCGTTTGGAAAAGAACCAGGAAATGCAACCTTTTCATTATCGCAATCTGGGAGTGATGGCTACGGTGGGGCGTAACCGGGCAGTGGCAGATTTTAAGAAATTAAAGATGCAAGGATGGCTGGCGTGGGTAATGTGGCTCGTAGTACATTTGCGTTCTATCCTGGGAGTGCGTAATAAAGTAGTAGTGTTACTCAACTGGATATGGAATTACTTCACTTACGACCAGTCTCTGCGTATGATTATTTATGCCCGTAAAGCCAAAGAAGTGATAGACCGGGAAGCACTCGAAGCAACCACCCATCAAGGAGAAGATTTGCTAAAATAGGTACATTCCCAGGGTCGGCGACTTATGGGTGTAAGGTTGCCCGACTTTATGGGATAAGGTCGACGACCCTTTGGCATAAAGTCGGTAACCCTTCGGCAGAAGGTTGGCAACCTGTTGGTATAAGGTTGCGCAACCTTCCTGCAATGGGTTGCGCAACTTCCTATTTTGTACTCTCCATGGCTATGCAAAGCGGTACAGACTTTCTAAATTCGTTGGCTGTCAATTCTATCGCCCTTATTTCTCATTTCCACTTTTTATTTCTACCTTTGTGGGCACAAACAATAAACAACGCAGATAATCGAATATGAAAAACCCACAATATTATTTTTTACTTTTATTCCTTTTCATTTTTCCTTTCCTACCTGCGAAGGCTGTAGAACGCATCTATAATGTTCTTTTCATACAGTCCTATACTTCTCGCACAGCTTGGCACGAAGACCTTAATAAGGGAATTATAAAAGGTTTTCGAGATGAAGGTTTAAAAGTGGACGTGACAACGGAGTATTTGGATGCAGACTTTTGGACATTCCCGGCAGAGAAAGTGATTATGCGGCGTATATGCCAGCGTGCTCGCGAAAGGAAGACTGATTTGATTATAACTGTGAGTGATGAGGCTTTTTATACTCTTTTTTCTTGCGGAGATTCGTTACCTTTCCAACTCCCTGTTGTTTTTTATGGCATAAAATATCCTGATAAGAAACTTATAGATAAGCATCCCAATGTATGCGGATATACGTCTAATCCTGATTTTGATATTATTTTGCAGCAAGCCCAAAAAATATTCCCCCAGCGAAAAGAGGTGGTTTGTGTGATAGATAATAGTTTTCTCAGTAATAAAGGGGTCGAAGATTTTAAGAACGAATGGGAAGAATTCTCTAAAAAGAATCCCGATTACCGTATGAAGGTTTATAATACTCAGAATGAGACTACTAACCACATTATTGCTGCTGTATGTTATCCGCGTAATAGTTTTGGCCGTGTGGTGATAGCTCCTAAATGGTCACCTTTCCTTTCGTTTATAGGTAAGAATTCTAAGGCCCCCGTCTTCGCAAGCTATAATGCCGGCCCGCGGAACGGTGTGTTGGCTGCTTATGATGCTGATCCTTTTGCTGCATCGGTGAAGGCAGCTAAAAAGGCTAGCATGGTATTGAAAGGAAAGTCTCCTAAAGATTTAGGAGTGGAAGAAAGCGAGCAAGGATTCATCTATGATTATACGCAGCTCGATTTCTTCCATATAAATCCGGATGTGGTGACATCCAGCGGGGTCATTATGAACATGCCCTATTGGGACCAGTATCGTTGGTGGTATATCTTGTTTTTTTCTTCCATTTTAGCATTGCTTGTATTGGCTATCTTTGGACTGGTACGTGCCAATCGTAGGGAAGTGAGGCGCCGTGTCCATGCTCAGACACGTCTGTTGGTGCAGAATCGCCTTGTGGAACAACGTAACGAGTTTGATAATGTGTTTCATTCCATTCGTGATGGAGTTATAACTTATGATGTGGATTTTCATATTCATTTCACTAACCGCTCATTGTTGAGAATGTTACATTTGCCTGAAGATGAAAATCTTCGCCCTTACGAGGGACTGATGGCAGGTAGCATCTTTAAAATTTATCTTGATGGCAAAGATATTCTTTTCGACATGTTGAAAGAAGTGGTACGCACAGAGAAGAGGGTAGTCATTCCGGAAGGAGCTTTCATGAAAGAGGTGCATAGTGACAATTATTTCCCTGTTTCAGGAGAAATAGTGCCCATTCGTTCGCGTGAAGAGATGACCGGTATGGCGCTTTCCGCCCGTAATATTTCTGATGAAGAAATGCAAAAACGTTTCTTTAACTTGGCAGTGGAAGAGAGTTCTATTTATCCATGGCAGTTCAATTTAGCTTCCGGAAACTTTATCTTCCCTCAAGGCTTCCTTACACGTTTCGGATATGATGAAAAGTGTACTACGATTTCTCGGGAAGAGATGGATAAGATGATTGACCCTGAAGATGTGGCAATTGCACAATCAATGTTTGACAAAGCTCTTATGGGAGAAAATTCTCGTATAAACTTCCGGCAGAAAAATATCCAGGGGGAATACGAGTGGTGGGAATATCGTGCTTCGGTACTTAAAGGTATGACAACAGATTCGCCTTATAGCATCTTAGGAGTTTGTCAGAGTATCCAGCGGTATAAAAGAACAGAGCAGGAATTAAGAGAAGCTCGCGATAAAGCGTTGCAAGCTGATAAACTAAAATCCGCCTTCCTGGCGAATATGAGTCACGAAATTCGTACTCCACTCAACGCTATTGTAGGTTTCTCTGACTTGTTAAGTGATACGAGTGGGTTTACAGAGCAGGAGGTGGCCCAGTTTGTTGGTACTATCAACAAAAATTGTAGCCTGTTGCTGGCGCTTATCAATGATATTCTCGATCTGTCACGTATCGAGTCAGGAACGATGGACTTCCAGTTTGCTTCTCACAATTTATCTTTGTTATTGAAGACCGTCTATGACTCACAACGGCTCAACATGCCGGCCGGAGTACAATTGGTGTTGCGTATGCCGCAAGATGAGAAAAAGTATTTAATGACAGATAATGTCCGTTTACAGCAAGTGGTGAATAATCTTATAAATAATGCTGCCAAATTTACTACAAGCGGTTCCATCACCTTTGGATATGAGGAAGAAGAACCGGGCTATACTCTTCTTTTTGTGGAAGATACGGGAGTAGGCATTTCGGAAGAAGGATTAAAACACATCTTTGAGCGTTTTTATAAAGTAGATAGTTTTACTCAGGGAGCTGGATTGGGATTGAGTATCTGCCAGACGATTGTAGAACGACTGAAAGGAACTATTTCTGTAAGTTCTCAAATCGGAGTGGGAACTCGGTTTACGGTGCGTATTCCTGATGAGTGTGAATAAAATGATATTAATTATAGATGATGATAGGGTAGTCCGGTCTTCTCTTTGCTTCATGTTGAAGCGGGCGGGATATAAGGTGGAAGCTGTACCAAGTCCATGTGAGGCATTGGAGGTGATACGTTCTGTAGAACCTCAGCTCATTTTGATGGATATGAACTTTACGCTTTCCACCACGGGAGAAGAAGGATTGACGCTACTTAAACAAGTAAAAGTATTCCGCCCTGATGTACCTGTTATTTTGATGACAGCTTGGGGAAGCATTCAATTGGCTGTGCAAGGTATGCAGGCAGGAGCTTTTGATTTTATTACTAAACCATGGAGTAACGCTGCTTTATTGCAGCGCATTGAGACAGCACTCAAATTGACTTGGGAACCGCAAGAAACCATTCAAGAAGCAGATTATGGGCTGAACCGTAGCCATATTATCGGGTGTAGTCAGGGATTGATGGAAGTGCTGCAAACCGTGGCGCGTATAGCTAAAACCAATGCTTCGGTATTGATAACCGGAGAAAGTGGTACGGGAAAGGAACTGATAGCGGAAGCTATTCATATTAATAGTCTGCGGGAAAAACAACCGTTTGTGAAAGTCAATCTGGGAGGTATTTCACAAAGCCTGTTCGAAAGCGAAATGTTTGGTCATAAAAAAGGAGCTTTTACCGATGCTACAACCGATCGTATAGGACGCTTTGAAATGGCTGACCGAGGCACTATCTTCTTGGACGAAATAGGAGAGCTGGATTTGCCCTGTCAAGTGAAGCTTCTTCGTGTTCTTCAAGACCAAACCTTCGAGGTGTTAGGAGATAGCCGTCCCCGAAAGGTAGATGTACGTGTTGTTTCAGCTACCAATGCAGACCTTCGACTGATGGTGAATGAACATACCTTTCGTGAGGATTTGTTTTATCGCATTAACTTGATTACTGTCAAACTGCCGGCTTTGCGTGAAAGAAGAGAAGATATTCCTCTTTTGGCTCGTCATTTTGCTGATCTTTTGATTGCTTCTAATCGTCTTCCACGAGTGGAGTTTTCGTCAGATGCTTTGCAATTCCTCAGTCGTTTGCCTTATCCTGGCAATATTCGGGAACTAAAGAATCTGGTAGAACGTACCATTTTGGTAAGTGGTAAGAATTTGTTGGATGCTTCAGACTTTGAAGTCTATTACGGGCAGGATAACTTGCGACAGGCTTCTTCTGCAAGTTCTTTTGCCGGAATGACGCTGGATGAAATAGAAAGGCACACTATCTTGCAAGCTTTAGAATGTTACAAAGGGAATATCAGCCAGGTAGCTACGTCTCTGGGCATTAGCCGGGCAGCTCTTTATCGGCGGCTCGAAAAATATAATATTACGATAAACTCATAAAAGTCATGCGGGTAAAAGGCTTTTTTGTCATCCTGACGATTTTCTTATTGGCATTAGCAGGACTATTTGTTTATTTTATTGGTAAATTGCCCCGTGGCTATCTTTTTATAGGAGAGGGAATGATACTGTTTATCCTTTTCTATCTTATTTTATTTTATCGTAAGATTGTAAAGCCTTTGAATACTATCGGTAACGGAATGGAATTGTTGCGTGAGCAGGATTTCAGTAGTCGTCTTACGAAAGTAGGACAGTATGAAGCCGACCGGGTAGTGAATGTCTTCAACCGTATGATGGAGCAATTGAAGAATGAACGTTTACGACTTCGAGAACAGAATCATTTTCTGGATTTGCTTATCAATGCTTCCCCCATGGGCGTGGTTCTTACCAATGTAGACGGGGATGTTTCAGGTTTAAATCCGATGGCTTTGAAAATGTTAGGTGTCAGAGAAGAAGAGATACTGGGGAAGAAACTGGAAAAAACTGATTCACTGTTAGCTTCCCAATTGGCTGCTATTCCCAAAGGAAGAACAGATACGGTGCGGCTCAACGATTCGAATATTTATAAATGTACTCATTCGTTTTTTTTGGATCGTGGTTTTCAGCATTCTTTCTATCTGATAGAGAGTTTGACAGACGAAGTGAGGAAAGCTGAAAAGAAAGCTTATGAAAAAGTAATCCGTATGATTGCCCATGAAGTAAATAATACTACTGCCGGTATCACTTCTACACTGGATACTATTGAGCAAGCCCTCTCTACCGAAGCAGGCATGGAAGATATTTGCGAGGTGATGCATGTGTGTACGGAACGTTGTTTTTCCATGAGCCATTTTATTACCCGCTTTGCAGATGTGGTAAAAATACCTCAACCAAATTTATCTCCTGTTTCTCTGAAAGATGTAGTGTTGACATGTACTCGTTTTATGGAAAGCAATTGTAGGGAACGTAATATCGCTCTTCGTACGGAACTTTGTGAAGAGATGAGAAAAGTCCGTTTGGACTCTTCTTTGTTTGAACAAGTATTGGTAAATATCATCAAGAATGCTGCTGAAAGCATCGAACAGGATGGAGAGATTGTGATTCGTACTTTTCCTCCTGCCAACATCGAAGTGGCGGATAATGGTAAAGGTATTCCTAAAGAAATAGAAACTAAACTTTTTACTCCCTTCTTTTCTACCAAGCCCCATGGGCAAGGCATCGGTCTTATTTTTATTCGTGAGGTGCTTATGCGTCATGAGTGTTCTTTTTCACTTCGTACGTATGATGACGGTTTTACACGATTCCGCATATCTTTCCCTTGAGGATAGAAAATGGGACACTTCTTCCATCAAACAGACCTTTTTTTGTCACCAATTTCGCTCTACCTTTGCCCGCTCAATTCACAATGAAATATCGGCATGAGGTTAACTTGTAAAAGTGTTTGCGCGCTCTTTCTTTTTTTATTCATTGGGTTGTCGCTTCGGGCACAGTATGTGGTGCATGGCGTAGTGACCGACTCTTTGACTAGGGAGCCTTTATCTTATACTTCTGTTCGTTTGGAAGGTACTACCGAAGGGACAACTACCGATGAAAACGGTCAATTTTCTTTTAAAACTTCTCGTTCCCAGGCAACGTTGATAGTGTCTGCTGTCGGGTACAATGAATTCCGTAAATCAATTCATCCAACCCAGAATATCCGCTATAAGATTATTCTTTCTCCTACTACGTATGCCCTTAAAGAAGTAGTGGTGAAACCGGGACGCGAACACTACCGGAAGAAAAACAATCCGGCAGTGGACTTTGTCCGGCAAATGATAGAACATCGTCAGGACCATGCACCCGAAGCACTCGACTTTTGGCAACGCAACCGTTATGAAAAGACTACTTTTGCCTTAAATAATTTTGATGACGAAAAGCAAAAGAAGTGGTTGTACCGTAAATTTTCGTTCCTCACTGAATATGTTGATACGTCTGCGGTTACGGGGAAGCCTATTCTGACTGTCTCTACTCGTGAACTGTTGGCTACGGACTATTATCGTAGAGCTCCCCGCTCTACCAAGCAATGGGTGAAAGGAAGAAAACAGGCGGGCGTAGACGAAATCTTATCGCGGCAAGGAATGCAGGCTGCTATCAACGAGGTCTTTAAGGATGTGGATATTTATGAGAATAATATCTCTCTTTTTACTAATAAATTTGTGAGTCCTTTGTCCCGCATAGCTACTTCGTTTTATAAATATTATCTGATGGATACCATTCAGGTAGCAGGCGAGAAGTGTGTGGACCTCACGTTTGTCCCTTATAATTCGGAGTCTTTTGGCTTTACCGGGCATTTGTATGTCACGCTGGATTCCACCTATTTTGTGAAACGGGTGCTTTTTAATTTCCCTCAGCGCATCAATCTTAATTTTGTAGACTACATGGTGCTGGAGCAGGAGTTTCGCCGGGCAGAAGATGGTACGCGTTTGCTTGACCACGAAAGTATTACCGTAGAATTTAAACTGGCAGAAGGGACCGATGGCATTTTTGCCCGCAGGTTGGTCGATTACAGTGACTATACGTTTCTGCCTACCGATGAAGCTGCCAAAGCCTTCGATCGCCCCGAACGTATTATAGAAGAGACCGAAGCTCTATCCCGTCCCGAAAGTTATTGGGCGGAGAACAGGCCGCCTTCAGCAATCACCGTACAAGAGAACTCTGTGGACCGCATGATGAAACAGCTTCGTAGCTATCCGGCTTATTATTGGACAGAAAAGGTGCTTTCTGTCTTGTTTACAGGGTATATCCCGACTTCTAAAGAGGCGCCTTTATTCTATATCGGACCGATGAATGCCACTATTAGCGGCAACACTCTCGAAGGTCCCCGCTTGCGTGCCGGAGGTATGACAACTGCTTGGCTCCATCCCCATCTTTTTGGTAAAGGATATATAGCTTATGGATGCGATGACCGGCGTTTTAAGGGATTAGCAGAAGTGGAATATTCTTTTAAGAAGAAGAAAGAGTATGCGAATGAGTTTCCTATACATTCTTTAAAAATACGTTATGAGTCGGATGTCAATCAGTATGGGCAGAATTACTTGTATACCAGCAAAGATAACGTGTTTCTGGCACTGAAACGGGAAAAAGATGACCGCTTGGGATATTATCGTCAGGGGGAACTGACTTATACCAATGAGTTTTATTCGGGATTCTCTTTCCATCTCACGGCACGTCGCCGTACCGATGAGGCTACTTATCTCATTCCTTTCCTGCAAAAAGAAGAGAACTTGGTAGTCCCTGTGAAAGATTTTTCGATGAGCGCTTTGGAACTTCGCTTGCGGTATGCACCCAATGAAAAGTTTTTCCAGACTCAATGGAACCGCTTCCCTGTTTCTTTAGATGCACCTGTTTTTACTCTTTCCCATACTGTGGCGGGCAAGGGGGTATTGGGCAGTCACTATACCTATAATCACACAGAAGCGGGGATACAAAAGCGTTTTTGGTTTTCTGCTTTCGGATATACGGATGTGATAGTAAAGGCGGGGAAAGTATGGAATAAGGTACCTTTTCCTTTGCTTATAATTCCTAATGCCAATCTTTCGTATACCATTCAGCCTGAGTCATATTCATTGATGAATGCTATGGAATTTATGAATGATGAATATTTCTCTTGGGATGTTACTTATTTTCTCAACGGATTTGTGTTCAACCATATTCCTTTACTGAAGAAATTGAAATGGCGTGAGATTGTGTCGTGTAGGGGACTTTATGGAAACTTGAGTGATAAAAACAATCCGGCTTTGACTGATGGGCTTTTCAAGTTTCCTGAGGCAAGCACTACAATGGGTAAAAAGCCTTATGTCGAATTGGGAGTGGGAATTGAAAATATTTTGAAAGTACTAAGACTCGATTATGTGTGGAGGCTCACTTACCGTGATTTACCGGGAATAAGTAAATCTGGGGTGAGAATTAGTTTGCACATGACCTTCTAATAGTTAAATCCTGCTAATTAAAGTGTTTATCCATATATGAAAGACTGCTTAAGTAATTAATATATCCTATTTTTGCATCAATTTTAGTTTAATTTTAATAGAGTAGAAATGAAACAAGAAATTCAGCCGGCTACTGGTCGCTTAGGCGTATTGGTAGTTGGAGTAGGTGGTGCGGTTGCTACCACATTAATAGTAGGTACATTGGCTTCTCGAAAGGGATTGGCAAAGCCTATCGGTTCTATTACACAGTTAGCCACTATTCGTTTGGAAAATAACGAAGAAAAACGCATTAAAGACGTAGTTCCTTTGGCTGATTTGAATGACATCGTATTTGGTGGTTGGGACATCTTCCCTGACAATACTTACGAAGCTGCTATGCATGCCGAAGTATTGAAGCAAAAAGACCTTGATGGCGTGAAAGACGAATTAGAAGCCATCAAACCGATGCCTGCCGCTTTCGACCATAACTGGGTGAAACGTTTGAACGGTACCCATGTGAAGTCGGCTGCTACTCGCTGGGAAATGGTAGAACAACTGCGCAAAGATATCCGTGACTTTAAGGCTGCCAACAACTGCGAACGCGTGGTAGTTATCTGGGCTGCAAGTACGGAAATTTATATTCCTCTGTCAGACGAACACAAGTCTTTGGCTGCTTTGGAGTCTGCTATGAAGGAGAATAACACACAGGCTGTTTCTCCGAGTATGTGCTATGCTTATGCTGCCATTGCCGAGGGTGCTCCTTTTGTAATGGGTGCTCCTAACTTGTGTGTAGATACTCCGGCTATGTGGGAATTCTCTAAAAAGATGAATGTGCCCATCACAGGTAAGGACTTTAAGAGTGGTCAAACTTTGATGAAGACTGTGCTTGCTCCGATGTTCAAGACTCGTATGTTGGGTGTAGACGGTTGGTTCTCTACTAACATTCTAGGTAATCGTGATGGAGAAGTATTGGACGACCCGGATAATTTTAAAACTAAAGAAGTCAGCAAGCTGTCCGTTATCGATACCATCTTTGAACCGGAGAAGTATCCGGAACTCTATGGTAACGTATATCATAAGGTACGTATCAACTATTATCCTCCCCGTAAGGACAACAAAGAGGCATGGGATAACATTGATATCTTTGGTTGGATGGGCTACCCGATGGAAATCAAGGTGAACTTCCTTTGCCGCGATTCTATCCTTGCTGCTCCTATTGCGCTTGACTTGGTACTTTTCAGTGACCTTGCTATACGCGCTGGAATGTGTGGCATTCAAACTTGGTTGTCATTCTTCTGCAAGAGCCCGATGCACGACTTCGAACACCAACCCGAACACGACCTATTTACCCAATGGAGAATGGTAAAACAGACATTACGTAACATGATTGGTGAAAAAGAACCTGATTATTTAGCTTAATAAGATAAGAGGAGAGTTGAGAATTGAGGGTGGAAAGTTATCATCAGATAAGTGTATGATGACTCTCAACTCTTGATTTTCAACTTTTGTTTTTATAATCCCGACTCTCAGCTCTCCTCTCTTTACTCTTGACTTATAGAATTATGAAACCTGCTTTTTTCCCTATTTTGGTTGGTACGGGCTTCGGTTCCGGTTTTTCTCCTGTAGCGCCCGGTACGGCAGGAGCATTGTTAGCTTCGCTTATATGGGTAGCACTATATTTCTTACTTCCTTTCTCGGCGGTACTTTGGATAACAGTTGCCTTAGTGGTGGGATTTACTTTTGCAGGGATATGGGCTGCTAATAAGCTTGAACCATTTTGGGGAGAAGATCCATCACGCGTA
Organism: Bacteroides ovatus; assembly: GCA_030844565.1. Classification (GTDB taxonomy): domain Bacteria; phylum Bacteroidota; class Bacteroidia; order Bacteroidales; family Bacteroidaceae; genus Bacteroides; species Bacteroides ovatus_A. The sequence continues at coordinate 864 of JAUUNK010000105.1, read as the reverse complement.
GTAGTAGATGAAATGGTGGGAGTGTGGATACCTCTGTTGGTGGTGCCCGCTACCCATAACTGGCTGTGGTATGTAGTAGGAGCGTTTTGTCTTTTTCGCATCTTTGATATAGCTAAGCCTCTAGGAATACGGAAGATGGAAAGTCTTAAAGGTGGGGTGGGCGTAATGATGGACGATATTCTCGCAGGTATATATAGTTTAATTTTGTTAGGTGGAGTAAGATGGTTGGTGGAATAAGGCAAGTTGCCAAGGAAATATCGCAAAAAGGGGGAATTTTTATGTTCCTTCGGGCACAGGTATCCTCACAAATGGCTACTGTGGCGGATTTCATGGTAACAATTCTACTAGTTAAACTTTTCAATATCTACTATGTGTATGCAACTCTGGCGGGAGCTGTCTATGGCGGAGTAGTAAATTGTGTGATAAATTATAAATGGACTTTTAAATCTAAAGATTGTAAGAAAACACATGTGGCGGTTAAGTTTGTTGTGGTATGGTTATGTAGTATATGGTTTAACACATGGGGAACCTATCTCCTTACCGAATCAATTGGACGCATTGCTTGGGTGCGGGACACACTTAGCTATTATTTTAATGACTTTTTTATCATTCCCAAGATACTTGTAGCGCTCATTGTTGCAATTTTCTGGAACTACAACATGCAGCGTATTTTTGTGTATAGAAACATTAATTTCAAGGGATTTCTAAGAAAAAGAAACCAAAAACAGAAGATTTAGATATTATGAATTATAGAGATTGGTTACAACAGATAATTTACAAGATTATCAATCCTATCGTGCATGGGATGATAAAAATAGGTATTACTCCTAACTTTATCACTACAACTGGTTTTGTGCTGAATAT
>JAUUNK010000104.1 GCA_030844565.1 Bacteroides ovatus | reverse complement strand
TCGTTGCTCTACGGGCAACGGAGCTTTACTCTACGGGCAAGGATAATTACCTCTCGGAGACAGTTATTTTTTCCCTTTTTACGGGTGGTTTTTCTCTAATTGGCCTCTTTTTGCGCACCACAAGAAAATGACATATTAAAACCGCTTTCGCTCTTACTCTTTTATATATCTTAAATAACGCATGTCTTTAAAGCAATTAGTTTGTTTTTCCGTCACCAATCTTTCAATCGCATTTTGCGTATAGCCTTTTCCTGCCATTTTTTCCAAATTCTTCGTCAGTGGCTGCATTCAAAGCCTCTGAGCAATGCATATTTATCAACTATGCTATAAATATGCAGGTTTATACATTTTCATAAGAACAAGCTTTTATCCATCTGCCCACCCTTTGAAAAAAATCCTCCGACTAAACGCAACTTTCAACCGACTAAACATAGACTAAAAGATGTTAAGCTGGTTCTCCGAATTCCGGACTTTTTCTTCTGCTGCCATTCACCTATCTTTGAGATGAAACCAACAAGAATAAGAATGGAGAAGACGTTTCCACAGGAAAAAGTTCCACGCCTTAATTTAGTAATAAAAACATCTACTTTGGAACTAAGTAGAACAAAACAAATGAACATGAGAAAATTAATACTATTGTCATGGTGTTGCTTGTGTTTTCCGACGTTGTTCGCTCAAGTGACGATTAACAAAGAAGATAACCAGAAGCATGTTTATCCTCAGAAGGAATTGCCTAAAGGGATGGACAACTATTTATTCTCTACTTATTACTATAACGGGAAGAAGAGCTACAACCTGCGCAATCTCACATTGAGTTCTACCGGCGAAGTAACCTCGATGAAAGTGAACCCCTGCGGGTCTTCTTTCGCTGTGCTCAATGGAAAGGGAAACAAGCAGAGAGTGGCTGTCTACAGCCTGTGGCTCTCCAACAAACTGATACATAAATTCTCTAAGAAGATGTCTCCTGTCGCTATCTGCTATGCCCCGGATGCAAAGACTTTTGCCATAGCCGATGCCAACAAGAAACTCTATCTCTATAATACAAAAGGATATGTACTGCGACAGACTGTAACACTTCCCATAGTACCAAAGCAAATGTCCATCAGCAGCAACAATTATTTCCTTGCCGTTTCCAACGGTTCCACCCTCCTCATCTGGAACCTGGAGTCGAAGGCAGAAAGAACAACTCTTTCTCTGAATGCACCTGTCAACTGCTTCGACTTTTCCAAGGATAACAACCAACTGGCAGTAGCCACCGCCGACGGCAAACTGACGATTTATGACACGCGCACTTTCCTCCCGCAACAGAATTATGATGCCATGGGAAAAGCGTCTTACTGTCATTTCTACCCTGAAGGAAAATACATCGCGGCTGTTACCGGAGACAACCGCATCTCGGTTATCAACCTGATGAACGAAGAAGACCGTCGCTACATTGAAAGTCCCGAAGGAGGAATCACCGACTTGCGCTTTGTTAAAGACGGCAAAGAAAACACATACATCGCTTACAATACACGCCGGAGCATCACTTATGAAAACATGAACAGCTTGCTGCCTTGCTACACCAGCCTGATAGCCGACGAAGTGAATGCCCGCATGACGGAATGGATGAAGATGAAAGATGGGGAAACAATGGAAGAATACAATCTTCGTGTCAACGACCAAACCCGTGCCGAACAGCAGGCGTTGTTTGAACAGGAGATTGCTACACGCATGGCTGAAAACCTTGTAGACAAGTCGGATGTAACACTTGGCAAGTATAACCCTACTTCCAACATGCTGGCGGTAGACTTCAACTCTATGCCTCCCATTTATCTGAATATTCCCACCGAAGAAGTTTCAGACTTTATGGACCCGGGCAACCTGGAATTCCGCAACGCAGTGTATGGCGTTAACAAAAACGATGAATTCGAATTGATTTATGCAGATGTCTATAACAAGGCTTCCGGAAAAACATACACCTTCGACAACCTGAAACGGGAGTCGCTCGATTATATGAAATCCGAAGAAGACTTTGTTCCTCTGGAAGTGATTCAGCAATCTAATATGGATGAAATCAAGCTGAAGGAAATCAAAGATGAAGTGGTAAACATAGCCAAACAAAATAAGTCAATCTCCGACCACACTCAGATTGCCGTCAACGCAGGCATTGTAGCCGGAACGGATGCCAACGGCAACAAGATTATGAACTATCAGATAGGCTATTCATACACCGTAGACCAGGAGTTTTCTATACGCGAAGACTTTAAACCGGGTAAGTTCATTGCCGAAGAATCGCCTGCCGCACTCTCCATGCTCACCATCATGAAAACCGCCTTTAAGGAAAGATTCTCGCAATATATCCGCGAAGGGAAAAAGCTCGAGATAAAAATCACTGGTATGGCAGACGCCAGCGCCATCCGCAACAAGATAGCCTATGACGGACATTACGGAGAATTTACCGATGAACCTATCTATAAAGACGGCAATCTATCCAATATCAGCGTAACCCAGAAAAGCGGAATCACCGAAAATGAACAACTCGCCTTTTTGCGTGCCGTAGGTGTGAAAGATTACATTGAAAAGAACATTCCTGAACTTTCCAAAATGAACACGGAATACAACTTCCACATCAACGTGACCGAGAAAGCAGGAAGTGAATACAGAAGAATTAATGTAGAATTCATATTCGTCAATGCATTATAATCCCGAAGTTTCAATGAAAAAACACATAGTATTAATCGGTTTATTCACCTGCGCAGTACTCTTCTTCCCGACGATGGCCAATGCACAATCATTGGAGAGTGCCTCTACCGCATACCAGACCTTTGTCCGGCTCAATAACGAGAACGGTGACAAAGCGACCATGTATTCGGCACTCTACCAATGCTATCGGGATTATGCCGCCGTGTTGAATGCCTCCACGCCGGGAAGCATGCCCTACAACCAGGCGAAAAGCGCCTTAAAGGACATATTCCCCTATTTGCAGAAAGGAGCCGTGTTCTACTCTCAGCGGAACGACCAGAAGAATGCACTGCTGTTCGCACAAGCTTATGTGGACATCCCGTTGATAAAAGCCTTCAAAGGGGAGGTGTTGCCAAAGGACAGCTACTACCCCACTATGGTTTATTTTGCAGCATCAGGCACTTACAACTCAAAGGATTATGCCAAGGCAATCTCCTATTTCCGGGAATATCTCGACACGCATGACACCAAGAAACGCCAAAGTGTATTCGTGTTCATGGCAAAAGCCTGCGGACATATCGGAGACCATGCTCTTGCCCGGAGTGTACTCGACGAAGCCATTTCCAACTATCCGGCAGACTTCAACATGCTCTCCACAGCTATCAACTGCTGCATAGATACCAAAGACAACGAAGGACTGCAAAAGTATGTGGACAAGGCGATGCTCATTAAGCCCAACGACCCGACGCTGCTCAACATACAGGGCAAACTGTATGAAGAAACAAACGACTACCTGAAAGCGCTCCACATATACACCAAGCTGCGCAGCAGCAACCCGCGCAGCCTCGAAGTAGCCAAACATCTGGGGCTGAACTACTACAATCTTGGAGTGGTATGCTACAACAAAGGGGCCATGGAAGGCAAAACGAAGGAAGGGACCGAACTGACTAACAAGTCGAAGGAATATTTCACCGCCGCTGCCACCGTCTTTAAAGACGTGTTGGCAGCAGACCCCACTTCGCTGAAGTATATGCAGGCACTTGCCACCGCCTACAATTGCCTGGGAAATGAAAGAGAACTGACCGCCCTGAACAGCAAGATTGCATCTCTGGGCGGCAACACCGTTTCTTCTTCCACTGTGCCTGCGTTGGTAAATTACGCGGGAACACCAGCCACCGGGACACCCGCCCCTTCGTACACAGCTTCGGCTATCGAAGCAGGTGCTTACAGCGGAACCGGCAACACCCTGGCAAGCACTGTTACAGCAAGCACCGCTCCTACCTATTCCCAATATGCCAAGGACTACGTAGAAAAGAAAATCAGCACTTGGCAAATGAAGGACCCCTACGAGACAGTCGACGAATACAAGCAACGGGTAACGGAAACTACCCGCAACGCCAAAGTGAAAGAACTGCTGAAAGAAGCGGAAAGCAGCTATATCAGCACCTACGCACAAAGCTTATTGGTGAGCGAGATGGAACTAAAACCGTATGATGCCGACAATCAAGTCTTTCTGGTCCAGTCTAAGTACGGCGAAATTATTCTTCCTGTTCCCCGCGAGAACAATGAAGCCAAAATCTTTGCCAGTAACTGGAACGGCATACAACTCAAAGAGCCCAAGTTTTACATTAACAACGACCGTCTGGCACTTTCCAGTCTCACTTTCGTCACGCCTATGGGCAACTCCTATTGCTACAACGATAAGGAAGCACTGAACTATACGGAAACCTCTGTGGATGTTCGTTTCGATGCCATCGACTACGGCGCGCTTGCCCAGTCAGGCGCCGCTACGACTCCTGGTTCTAGAATACAAAAGAGCCAAATCAAGGTAGGCAGCTCAGATGTAGACCTCAACATCCCCGAAACGAAAGCGAGCAACGACAAATGTTTCGCCGTTATCATTTCTAACGAGAACTACAACATGGTATCTAAAGTACCGATGGCGCTTAATGACGGGGAGACCTTCCGCCGCTATTGTCAAAAGACCTTGGGGATACCTCAGAACAATATCCGTTTCTATCCCGACGCTTCGTATGGGACCATGCTCCGTGCGATGCGCGACATCAAGGATATTGCCTCTGCCTATACAGGAGACATCCGGGTAGTGTTCTACTATGCCGGGCACGGAATACCCAATGAGGCTACCAAAGATGCCTTCCTGCTCCCTATCGACGCTGACGGCACGCAAACCGAAGGCTGCTATTCGCTCAACAAGCTCTATACGGAACTGGGCGGGCTGAATGCACAATCGGTAGTAGTCTTTCTGGATGCTTGTTTCAGTGGCGCCAAACGCGACGGCGGCATGCTTGCCTCAGCCCGTGGCGTAGCCCTGAAAGCCAAGAAAGAAGCGCCCAAAGGGAATATGGTTATCTTCAGCGCAGCTTCGGATGACGAGACCGCCTTTCCGTATAAAGACAAAGGACACGGCTTGTTCACCTATTTTCTACTAAAAAAGCTGCAAGAGACCCAAGGAGACGTGACTTTGCAGGAACTGGGGAAATACATCACCGAGAACGTGAAGCAACAGTCGGTAGTAGTCAACCGCAAAGTGCAGACACCTACCGTGTCACCCTCCACATCTCTCTCAGACAACTGGCAGAAACTGAAACTAAAGCCGTAAATAAAACCAAGTATATAATCTATAAAATATAAGACAAATGAAAAAATTATTAGTATCTGGCCTTTTCCTCTTGCTAATGGGAAGCATTCAACTGTCTGCGCAAAACACAGTGAGCGGAACCATTACAGACAAACACGGGAAACCGATTCCCGGAGCAAAGGTAGTAGCCAAAAACGAACAGTCGTCTACGCTCACCGAACTCGACGGAACATTTAAATTGGAAAGTGAACAGCCTATCAAGAAAATAAAAGTGTATTATGGGGGTATGCGTCCGCGAGTCATCAATGTAGAGCCCTTGAAAGTAAAACTCGCCAAAGTCACTTGGTGGAATCAGAAACCGGATCAATACAGATGGTTTGCCAGTTTGCAGGGGGGATTTCCGGAAAAAGATTTAGGTTCTCCTTCTTTTGGCCTGATGGTTGGAGGAGTGAAAAACCTGGGTTGGTACGTGAAAGGGCTCTACCGACCCGTGCAATCCACCGACGGAGAAATTATGAACTATGGAGACTATGAAGGTCACACGGATTATTGGACAACAGGCAAAACCAAGAGTAGTTTCTATTCAGCTACGGGAGGATTCATCCTCCGTCTCTGGTGTCCTATCCATCTCTATGCCGGAGCAGGTTACGCCAAGCGCGATGTGGCTTGGGAAGTTTACAAGGACCAATACTTGAAATATGACGAGGATTCTTACTACGGAGCCGCCCTCGACCTCGGTTTGATGGTAAGATTCGGGCGATTCATTGTCAACGCAGGTTCCATCATGTCTATTTTCGGCGGGAACCACGAATATGTAGGAAATGTAGGTATCGGCTATTGCTTTTAATTAAAAAAGGAAAAAGAAGAATGAAAAAGAGACAATATATAATCGGTATGGCACTGGGAGTATGTATAATGTTGTTTTCCGGTTGCCAGGAACTAGAGGAACCCATAAATAAAGTTCCTAAAGTAACTACAAATGAAACTGTGGCGGGCCTAAGTGCACATGGCGCTTCGCTCTCCGGAAGGGTGACTAATAATTCTTATGCTGATGAATATTACTTCCTGGTTTCTACCTCTCCCAATATGAACGATGCAAGAAAATATTCTGCGGAGTGGGGCGATGGCGGACTTTATGCGCATGCCTATGAATTGGAACGTAATACTACTTATTATTATGTACTCTGCGTCAAATACGGAGAGTATGAAATACGCGGGCAAGTGGAATCTTTTACCACTACGGACAGTATTCTGAAAATGGGGAACGTGACGCTTACTTCATGGAACGGGGAAAGTGAGAATCTGAAAGCAGAAGAAATAGGAAGCTGCATAATTAAAGGAGATCAGCGTTATGAAGGTTACTGGAATCAGAAGATTTTATATCATGGAGATTCTTGGCAACTTCCGTATGAGATGGAAATTCCCTCTTCCAGTACTCTTACGATGTATGCTTATGCTCCTTATACGGGAGAACTCTTATATGAAAATTATAACAATATAAGAGTATGGGTAGCCACATATAAATATAACGGCATCGACTACCTATATGGTTCCTCTTCCCCAATCAATGATAACAATACGACTGCCAATATCACTATGAAGCATGCATTGGCAAAAGTGGTATTTCAAGTACAAAAAGGAGAGAGTAATACGAAGGAAGATGTAATAGCCGAACTTATCCTAAACGAAAAAGAAGGAGCCAATATCTTACCTACCAGTGGATATTTAAATATTGTTACCGGACAAATCAATCGGGATAGCTATAGCTATAGTGAGCCTTTACGCTGGATTACCGAAGTGAATATAAACACAGAAAAACCGAAAAACATGGAAGTTTTAACTCTTCCTACTACCCGTCCGGGTGATCTTTCTTTAAGCCTGCGTATGTCGGATGGACATACATACCGTGCTAATATTACCATCGATGGATGGAAAGCCGGAACACAATACACCTATCCGGTCATTGTAAATGAGACTGAGCTTGTCATTGGTGAGGTAAAAGTGGAGCAATGGCAAAACACTAACAGTGGTGATATTACCGTAAACGATTAAATAAAGAAGAACTATTATGAAAAAGATATTCCAATCTATATTATTGACAATGATAGCGGCAGGGAGTAGTATGTCCGTTATCTCATGTGGCGACGCAGACGAAATGTCACAAGTGGATGGCGCCAATAAAGTTCCATTGGAAATAACGACTGCGGTTTCCACCCGTTCCATCATTGATGGGACGACATTGCCCGAAGAAAGTCAATTCGGAATCTTTGCGATGGTAGGAGAAAACGGATACACCGCTGTGGAAAATGGGGTGAATACATTAGTTACCTATATTAAGTCGACTTGCACCCTCAATAAGAAAGTCTACTTACCAGAATCGACGAATGTTCAAGTATATGCCTACTATCCTTACAATTCAAGTTACAACGATACATACTTTCTACATGGGAAAATGCCCATCGAAGTAGAATCGCAAACAGATTATCTATACGGCTATTCTGTGAACTCAGACAATAAATCAAGTTATGTCAATTCCCAGAATCCTAAAGCCACCATCCTATTTAAACACGCCATGTCTCTTGTGTCTTTCGTTATTAAAAAAGACGAAAAGTACTCCGAAGACATTGATATATACAATGTCGGCTTGTCTAATGTCTATACACAAGGCGTTCTAAACATTATAAAAGAAAAAGAAGGACAAGATGTTGTGATTGGGAATACTTTAGGATATATATCAACCGGGCTGAAAGAACATATCTCTACAGGCGGCTTAACAGTTAATCTGTTGGCTATACCCATGAATAACTTGTATGATAGGGAAGTCCAAGTATCATTAAATTATGGATATGGCGGGAATGATAAGGAGCCTTCCATCTCTTTGCCTACAGAAATTACAAATCAATGGCTACCCGGACAAAAATACACTTATACAATTACTATAAAGAAAGGTAGTTTGAGTATTAGCGAAGCAATTATCACTCCGTGGAACAACCATGAACAAGGTGGTATTGAAGTGGGAAATGAGAATTCTACGGGCGCCTCTATAGGAGACATCTATTATAGTGACGGCACCTATTCTTCTCAACTCTATTCCAATAAAACTCCTATTGGAATAGTCTTCGCTCTAACAGATGAGAAAGACGGAGAGATCAACCGAACGCTCTCAAACTCTAATCATGGCAGAATTATTGCCCTATTAGATGTCAATCATGAATCGCTTCAGTGGACTAGTGAGTATCTTAATATTCCTACTCTACCCGCCTATATAGTAGAAAACAGCGAGAACACAAAAATATCCCCTGAAGGCAATATAATCCAATGGGACGTACCTGAAACTGATGCATGGACAGATTTTAACGGACAACAAAATACACGCCTCATAATAGATGCTACCGAAAATTGTCCCGCTGCATATCAATGTCACTACAGCTATAAAACTCCGGGAAGAGAAACGGGAACTTGGTATTTGCCTTCGGCTGGGGAGCTAAAACTACTAGAACTGCTCTTTAATGAGAAACTTATCTATAGTGGAGTTCAAGAATGCTTTACTGACATGCGCGATGCTTATTGGTCTTCCACACAAGCAGACCCTAAATTTGCCGTTGTGTGGAGTAATGGTGAAACATGGGTAAGCAATAAAATATCTCATTTCCAAGTTCGCGCAGCCACCACATTTTAATATACTTATCTAAAGATAAAAAATATGAAAGCTAAAATAACATCCTTACTTCTTTGCACAGGCATACTGGCTTTTATCTCCTGTAGCAACGAAAACAAAAATGGAATCGACTCCTTTGATAATACATTACGAGTCAGAACAGACATACAAACTCGTTCCGTAATAGAGTCTACCACCTTCTCCGGCGGAGAACAAATCGGCGTATACGCTTTAAATTCCGAAGGCATGAAATACAGTGAAGGCAGTTGGAACATGAGGGCTACGTACGATGCCAGATGGTATTTCGACAATAAACTGTCGTTAACCACACAACCGGCAACCATTTATGCTTATTATCCTTATTCAGAAGGTGCTTCGCCAGAGAATATGGTCAAGGTAAATATCACGCCCGATCCGAAGAGCGGGCAACCGGACTATCTTTACGGAAAAAGCGAAAAGACAGTAAATGCAGCATATCCCGAAGCGTATATTATTTTTAAACACGCACTGGCACGCATCACTCTTGACATTAAAAAGAGTAGCACGGATGCAGGAAACGGAGTATTAACCCAAGTGTGTTTAAGAAATGCCGCAGGATATACTAGTCTTTCCATAGCAGGAGACATGGACATCAAAACAGGATACATAAACCCTGCACTTAATGAAAATGCTGCTATCACCCTGACTACCAATTATACACTAAACAGTTCTACTTCGCAATTGGTAGATATATTGGTTATCCCGGCAGAAATCAATGAAAATAGTGTGGAACTGGAACTTACCATTGACGGTTCTCCTTATATTGTGAAACTTCCTGCGATTGCGTGGGAAGCAGGAGAACAATATACATATCCAATCACTATCAACAGGCAAGATGCCCACATCACTACACAACCCGCAAAAATAGGTGATTACTATTATAGCGACCAAACATGGTCTACGGAATATGATAAAAACAAGGACTGTATCGGCATTGTATTCGCATTGAGTGAAGAGAAAGATGGCGATATCAACGTTTCTTTGGCAGAATCTATGCATGGGAGGATTGTGGCATTGGATAACATAGGTGATTATACGTGGGCAGCAAATCCAAAGTATGATATAGAAGAACTTCCTAATTTTTCTCTGCTAGATGGAAAATATGAAAGTGGTGACCTACCTATAGATGGTAAAAAAGAATACCAAAGTCCAACTGACACACCACAACTACCCTATAACCTGGCTAGCTGGTCCACAGATAACAATGTATATGCTTTAACTGATTATAATGGAAGAAATTATATCAGATATTATAAAGAATATTCTAAAGCAGGCGAGGATTGCTATTATTACAAAAGGGAGGAATTAGGTGAAGGCTTCTGGTATTTGCCTTCTCTAGGAGAGCTCACCAGATTAGGTATGGCGTGCGTTGGAGACTTATTAGACCCACAAAAACTAAGTTCTTACCGGAAGTTAACGGGCTACGATGTTTACTGGTCTTCTACTGAAAAAAATGAATACGAGGCCTGGAGTTATGCGCCTATAAACGGACAAGTAATAGGTATAGATAAAGGCCATAATTTCAGTGTTCGCCCCATCTCCTCCTTCTAACCCATCAACCAAAATACTCACATTAAAAACTCTACCCACATGAAAAAGCTTATTTTACTCTGTATAGCCTTCCTCGCCTTCTCGGCAGGAAGCGCTTATGCCCAATCGACAACAGACTTGGCGAAAGAAAGAAAAGAAAATGCCAAGCTCTCCCGCTCGCAACTGAATGAGAAAGCAACCAAAGCCGCTCGCAAGGAAGCCAAAAGACTGAAAAAAGAAGGTTGGCAGAGCGCTCCCGGAGCACTACCCATAGACAAACAACTGGACAGGTCGTACATGATGCAATACGAATATGACGACTCCGGCTACCCTAAATACCTGATGGGCGAAGCTATGAGCATCGGAGAAAACTACGACGGCGCCAAGATGCAAGCCCTCGAACTGGCAAAGCAGAACCTTGCCGGACAGATACAAACTGAAATCACCGCTTTGGTAGAGAACCAAGTAGCCAACCAGCAAATGTCTGCCGAGCAAGCCGCTACCGTCACCAAAAGCGTGATGGCAAGCAAAAACCTGATTTCACAGAGCATCGGACGCACCGTCACCGTGATGGAAGTATACCGTACGCTTCAAAACAAAAATAAGGAAGTCTTGGTCCGCATCGGCTACAACAGCGCCATGGCAAAAGAAATAGCCCGCAAAGCCGTCCGCAAGGACCTCGAACAACAAGGTGACGACGTGAAAGCCCAATTGGAAAAACTTCTTGAATGGTAACCGCTACACCATGTTTTACCCATTATCGAACGTTTTATAAATGAAGAGATACGCTTCTTTGTTATTTTTGATACTTTTCCCGCTTATCCTCTCCGCCCAAAAAGCGGAGAAGGTTTGCGGGGAATATATCTATTATGCCCCCTCGGACAAATCGTTGGAAGAAGCCAAACTGATTGCCCTCGAACGTGCCAGACTCCAAGCTCTCGCCGACAAATTCGGAACCATTGTCACCCAAAGCAACGCCACCCTTATGAAGAACGAAAACGGAAAGACCGACACTCATTTCTTCTCCCTCAGCGACAGCGAAGTGAAAGGCGAATGGCTGCAAGACCAGGGTGAACCCGCTTACGACATCTCCTACGAACAAGGAATGCTCGTCATCAAATGCTCTATCTGCGGCAAAGCGCGGGAAATAGTAAACGACGCCCCCGACTTCACCGCCCGGATACTCCGCAACGGCACAGAAGAAAGATTCACCAGCAGCGATTTTCGCAACGGCGACGACATGTTCCTCCTCTTCCAATCTCCCGTCAACGGCTACGTCGCCGCCTATCTGGTGGACGAAACTCCCAGTGCCTACTGCCTCCTGCCCTATCGCAACGACGGAGACGGTCAACAATCCGTGAAGCACGGCGAGAAATATGTCTTTTTTTCTCCTGCCACCGCCAAAGACTCGCCCTCACTCGTGGACGAATATACGCTCACCTGCAACGGCTCCCTCGAGCACAATCAGATTTACGTCATTTTCTCTCCCAATCCTTTCACCAAAGCAATGGATAGCCAAAACAACGAACTGCTTCCTCGCGAACTAAGCTACGAAGCTTTCTCCCGCTGGCTGGTGAAGTGCAGGAAAAGGGATACGAAAATGGGGGTAAAGGTGATTCGGATTGATATTCAGAAATAAAAAACAATCTTCTTAAAGCAGCAAGTCTATGAAACGCCACATTCTCTTTTCTTACTTTTGCGCATGCTGTCTGTCTTCTGTGGTGGCACAGCAAAACGACACCACCTTCCGGCAACAATACGATGCCTTTAAAAAAGAGAAGCAGACGCAATATGAGGACTTTCGCCGGAAAGCCAATCGACAGTACGCGGAGTTCATGCGAAAAGCATGGGTATGGTATCAAGCCGAACCGGGCTTGCCGCTGCCCATGCACAAAGACCCGCCTATTCCGCCTCCCACTCCTCCGGTCTTAAATAGAGAGCAACCCTTGCCGGAAAAGATTATGCCTTTTGAAACGGTGATTCCCGCTCCGCCTGTCATCAAGCAGCCACGCCCCGTAGCTCCCATACCGGAAGTGCCTGAGGAAGAAGATATGTTCCATTTCACCGCTTACGGCACAGACATGCAAGTCCGCCTCACCCCCGGACAACGTTTCGTACTAAAAAGTGTACAGGAAAAAGATGTAGCCGGGCAATGGGAACAGCTTTCCGGCGATGCTTACAACAATCTGATAAGAGACTGCCTGGCACTCCGCATCCGGTATAATCTCTGCGATTGGGCTTATCTCTGCACTCTAGAGCGGTTAACGACTACTTTCCTCGGGAAAGGAACTCCCGAAGCCGCCCTGCTACAAGCTTTCCTTTTCCATCAATCCGGATATAAAGTCCGGCTGGGACGGTCGCAGACTTCCCGGTTATACCTGTTGGTGGCAAGCCGGCATGTTATCTACGAAATGAGCCATTTCAAAATAAATGGAGAGAAGTTCTACCCTCTTCATTACCAGGAAGACGGATTGTATATTTACGATAACGCTTTCCCCCGCGAACAGCAACTTTCGCTGGAAGTGGGACGGGAACAATTATTTGCTGAGCAGCTTACCGCCACGCGCACCCTGCGTTCCCAAGGTAAAGACAGTCTAAGCATTTCCCTCGCTTTCAACCAAAACCTGATAGATTTCTACCGGAATTATCCTCAATCATATATCAACAACGATGGAAGCACCAAATGGTGTTTCTACGCCGCCACTCCTCTCAGCCACACAGTGAGAGACAAATTATATCCGCCCCTACAAGCCGCCATAGCAGGAAAAAGCGAACGGCAAGCCGCCAACATCCTTATCAACTTTGTTCAAACAGCCCTCACTTACGGCTACGATGACGAAATCTGGGGCGGCGACCACCCTTTCTTTGCCGACGAAACTCTTTATTATCCCTATAGCGATTGCGAAGACAGAGCCATTCTTTTCTCAAGACTCCTCCGCGACCTGCTGCATCTTGATACCGTCCTGCTCTATTACCCGGGACACCTGGCTATGGCAGCCTGCTTCCACGAAGAAGTAGGGGGTCACACCCTGCTTATCGACGGTAAAAAGTTCACTTATTGCGAGCCGACTTGCAGCAGTTTTGCCCCGGTGGGATGGTGTCCGCAAGAGTTGGCGAAGATTCAGCCAACGGTAGTAAGATACTAACATCACTCACAGAACACTGCATAAAGCGGAATATTCTCCATCCAATCCTGCTCCCGATAATCGGACATAGAATAGCGAATACCTTTCAGTCCCGGGTTATCCATCACGAACTGGCGTAGCGAACGGGCACGGAGATTCTCTTCTGCTTTAACTTCCACTGGAATAATACGAGAACCTTTCTGTATCAGAAAGTCTATTTCCCCATCCGATTTCTCACTACTCCAATAATATATATACATATCGGGACAGGAAACAAGCTGTTGCATTACGTACTCTTCGGTGAATGCCCCCTTAAATTCCTCAAAGACATTATCGCCAATAAGCATTTGGTCAGCAGGAACTTCACTCATGCAAGCCAGCAGACCACAGTCTAACAAAAACAACTTGAAGGCCGACATATCCTCATAGAACTTCAAAGGCAATTTGGGAGACCGTACCCTGTTTACTTTATAAATAATTCCACAATCTATCAGCCACTGGATAGCCAACTCAAACTCAGCAGCTCTTGCCCCCTTCTTGATAGCACCGTAGATAAATTTCTTATTCTCTTTTGCCAGTTGAGACGGAATGGCATTCATCACCATATTAATACGTACCACCTCATTGGCAGGTGCATGCTTGGATACATCCGACTGGTAAGCTTGGATAATATCTTGTTGTAGTCTCCGCACTTCCTGCAAATCCTGGTGTTGCACAAAAGACTGGACTACACCGGGCATACCACCCACATAATAATACTGCCGCAAGAATTCCACAAACTTCGTCCGTAGCGGCGACAGGAGTGTCCAGTCACGGCTTTCCAGAAGTTTCTTCCATTCCCCGTATCCCAATGCCTCCAAAAACTCCCCAAAATCCATAGGATACATGTTTATCATATCTACTTTGCCAACAGGAAAAGAAGTTCCCTGATGCAAAGCAATTCCAAGTAAAGAACCTGCCACCATTACATGATATTCGGGAGCATCTTCACAAAAATACTTTAGAACCCCCAGCCCTCGTTTCACTTCCTGTATTTCGTCGAGGATAATCAACGTCTCACCCGGCACGGCCTTCACACCTGTGATGGCCTGCAAAGCAAGCAATATACGACTAATGTCATAATCATCCTCAAACAAACGGGCTACCCGGGGTTCATTATCACAATTCACGTATATGACATTCTTGTACTCACCACGACCAAATTCTCTCATTATCCACGTCTTTCCTACCTGACGCGCACCTTTCAAAATAAGAGGCTTACGACTCTCGCTATTCTTCCATTTCAGAAGTTCCCTATATACTTTTCTCTTCATACTACACTTTTCCGGAGATAAAACACATACAAATATACACTTTTTCGGAGATAAATCCAGAAGTAACAGACACTTTTTCGGAGATAAGTTTTTTTTCGTGTAGCAACCCGAAATCCCGCAAACATAACTCCCCCCTCATCCGTTATAAAGATAAAGAACCTAAAGATATGAAACAGATTATCATCATCGCGATTCTTATATTCACTAATCCATGGATAAGTAAAGCAGAAATTATGGGAAATAAAGCAGAAATCTATTTAGCAGGAGGATGTTTCTGGGGAACGGAGCATTTCCTCAAGCAGATCGAAGGAGTAGAAAGTACTCAGGTGGGATATGCCAACAGCACGGTTGCCAATCCGAGTTATGAACAGGTCTGTTCCGGAAAGACCAATGCAGCAGAAACGGTGAAGGTGGTCTACGACCCGGAGAAGGTCAATCTCGGACTGCTGCTCGACTTGTACTTTAAAACCATAGACCCCACTAGCCACAATAGACAGGGAAACGACCGGGGGACACAATACCGCACAGGAATTTATTATACCAATCCCGCCGACCTTCCTGTTATCAACCAAGCCATACAGACGCTCGGCGCACAATATAGCAAGCCGATTGCCATCGAAGTGATGCCCCTCACCAACTTCTACCCTGCCGAAGACTATCACCAGGACTATTTGGTCAAACACCCTACGGGCTATTGCCACATCAACCCTGCTCTTTTCGAAATGGCAAAGAAAGCAAATTCTCCACAGAAATATAAAAAGCCCGACGACGCCACACTCCGCAAGAAACTTTCGGCCGAACAATATGCCGTTACACAGAAGAACGCTACCGAGCCCGCCTTCCGAAACGAATACTGGAACGAACACCGTGAAGGTATCTATGTAGACATCACCACAGGCGAACCACTTTTTGTGTCTACTGACAAATTCGACTCAGGATGTGGCTGGCCCAGTTTCTCCAAGCCTATCGACAAAAGCCTGATTGCCGAAAAGCAAGATACTTCGTATGGAATGATGCGCACCGAGGTACGGAGCAAGACGGGCAATGCGCACTTGGGACATGTCTTCCCAGACGGACCGAAAGATAAAGGAGGGCTTAGGTATTGCATCAACAGCGCTTCTCTGCGGTTTATCCCGAAGGAAAAAATGAAGGAAGAAGGATATGGTGAGTATCTGCCTTTGCTCGAGAAAGGGAGCAAATAAAGGAGCGAAGGAAGAACAGCGGGTTTGGAACACTTGGCTATCCTCTCCCAACTCATTAGACATATATAGATAACAAACAGGTTACTAACATCTTACGCATAGAACACAGGTTACCAAAAAATAGAATATAAAGTACCAATTACAATAACACCCGGATGTTTTACCAAACAACAACCCCATTTTGCATTTCAAAACATCCGGGTGTTTTATCATACAACATACG
>JAUUNK010000103.1 GCA_030844565.1 Bacteroides ovatus | reverse complement strand
TGTTTCAAAATCATTGTACCGCATAAGGAGTCGAAACGGATGTTTTCATTTTGGAAAAGTCTGTCAATGTATCCGCTTTTCTGCATTTCAGACGCGGTCAAGCAACTTAAATTCGGGGTATCTAACAATGCTATCGAATCGCACATGGACAACGCGATGTCAAGTTCATGTGTCGAGAACATGATACATTTTTTCTCGTCGTGGACAAGCCTACGAAGCAACGCCACAAGTTCGTAGCGATTAGGCATGTCAAGAAAGGAAGTCGGTTCATCAAGGAGAATGATAGGAGTATCCTGTGCCAATGCACGAGCAATCATCACACGCTGGCATTCGCCATCCGACATTTTATCCATCGTGCGGTTTGCATAAGCCTCCATTCCCACCGAAATGAGCGATTGCATGACTATCTCCTTATCTGTTTCTTGCATCCTACCTATCCAGTTGGTATAAGGAGCACGGCCTATGGCTACGACATCCTTGCACCGCAGGTTGGCGATGCGCGTGCGCTCGGTCGTGACGACAGCCAGCGTTTTTGCCATATCTTCGGTTTTCATGCAGGCGATGTCGTGCCCGTCGAGAATGATTTTTCCGGAATAACACCGGTTCAGACCGGCTATGGCGCGGAGCAACGTCGATTTTCCTGTCCCGTTTCTTCCGATAAGGGCTGTCAGTTGACCTTTTTTTATCGTGGCATTTACCTCGTGGAGCAACGAGTTTTCTTTGTAACCTATGGAAAAATGCTGTAATTCTATCATGCGGTGATGGATTTGTTGCGTAAAACCACCCATACGACGATTGGGATTCCCAATAGAGCTGTAATGGCGTTGATCGGCAAGGTGAATATTTTAGAAATGATGTCGCAAAGAAGCAATATCGATGCTCCCGAAAGAATTGTTCCGGGCAGAAGGACATGATGATCGCTATTTTGGAAAAGCATTCTTGTGACATGAGGCATAGCGAGACCTATGAAACCTATCGGACCGCAAAAAGCGGTTATCGTTCCGGCGAGCAGCGTTGTCGAGAGAAACAACAGGCTGCGTGAACGCCGAATATTCAGTCCCATTGTTACGGCATATTCCTCTCCGAACAGCAGGAGGTTAAGCGGTTTGATGGTCAGTACAGCCAACAGCAGTCCGGCAAACACCGATGGAACAAGAATCAGAAGTTGTCCGGAGGTGACGTCACCCAAAGCCCCCATCGTCCAAATGACAAAGGCTTTCAGCGATTCCTCTTTGCTGAGGTACTGCAATATCTGCACGACAGCACCTACGCCCGATGAGAACATCATGCCCAGAATCAGGATTACCATGATGTCTTTTATTCGCTGTCCGACGGCAGTTATCACGAGCAACACGACAGCCGCACCCACCCACGCTGCTCCGGCAATGCCTATTGATGAACCGATCCCGGCAAGTACCACAAGTGCCACACCGAGACTTGCACCGGAACTGATGCCAAGGACATAGGGACCGGCAAGAGGATTACGGAAGAGGGTCTGCATCTGAAGACCGCTGACCGATAAGGCAGCCCCGGCCAACAGTGCCACTATAGCTTTTATGAGGCGTATGTTGAGTACGATTTTTTCCGTGGCACGGGAACAATTTCCCCCGGTCAGTGCTGCCCATACATCGCGGATCGGAATGTTGACAGCTCCCACGGCCAAGTCCAGTAAAAAAAGACCGACCGTGAGCGTAATCAATATGGAGAATAATATAGTCGAACGGGAACGCATCTATTTCAGTTGCTTGTAATACACACACTCTTCCTGCACCAGTTCAGGATGGAATATCTTCACGAGGTCGCGGAGCACGATGTCAGGATTCACGACGGCAGACTCGTAATAGTCGTTACCCCCGGCTGTGTTGGTACGGGCGTTGTTGTTATACACCTCTCCATTTTTGAAACATCGGGTATCGGTGAATTTCGGACATGATGCCTTCAAGTCGTCAAGGGAGTTCGCCATTCCCACGTTCAACCACATGTCCGCATCCGACGCGAGCAGATATGCTTCTTCTAAGTCAATGGGGATAGAAGCGTTTCCCGTGTTCTTCTGGTAGATATAGCGGCCTCCCGCATCAGTAATCAAGCGGGCTACATAACTTTGGGTTGAAGGCATGAACCACGAGTCGCCATAGGGAACATTAAGCATAACCGAAGGAGTGCCGAGGGTACTGTCGGCCACTTTCTTTTTCAAGGCGTTGTATCTGACCGGGATTGCGGCAAAGGCTTTTTCACCCTTCTCACGTTTTCCTGTGACTTCTGAAAGCACTACCATCCATTCGGCCTTGCCGAGAGGCGACTCTTCAAGATAATCGCCGACATACATGAACGGTATGTCGAGTTCTTCGAGTTTGCTTTCCATTGCGCTTGCGCCGTTCACCCCATAGAGCAGAACGAGGTCGGGATCGAGCGAGAGCAGCAACTCGTAGTTGATGTTCCCTTCATAGCCGACATCGCCAATACTGTCGCGGCGGGCTTGGATGTCTGGGTTGGAAATGTAGTCGATTCCCGAAACGCCGGTTATACACCGGACTTCACCGATTGCGTCAAGCATGGCGATATGAGTGGAAGACATCGCCACGATACGTTTGGCGTCTCCTTTGAGTACCTGTCCTGCAAACCCTTCGGGAACCTCTTCACCGTTGCGGACGATAAACAGCCATGTGGTTACACTGTCCGCTCCCTGCCAGGGATTCCTGACGGTTATCAGTACGCTTTCCTTCCCGCCCGCCCCTTTGATGTCGAAGCCGGAGGCATATTCGGGAGCATAAAGCAGCAGGTTGAAATCATTGATTTTTGAGCTTTTGTTGTGGCAGCCTGTAAATGCCAGAGAAAGCAACAAAATCAGGCTTAAATTCTTTAATGCGTTCATATTGATGCAGATTATCGTTTACTATTTTTGTTTTTTCCGAACTTGGGTGTTATGCCGATGAATATCTCGAAATTGATGCCCGGCATGGGACGGGACAATACGGAAAGGTATTCTTCATCGAACAGGTTGTTGATGCTGCCCTTTAGCGACAGATCGGCCCATCGGAAAGAGAGCTGTTTTTCCAGTGTCACGTTATTCATGAAGTAAGGGGGCAGATAGCCCGTCAGGGTATAGTCATTACTCGACATGGTATAACGCTGGCTGTAATAACACCATTTGTAAAGCAGGCTCCATGTCCGCCATGACAGACGTCCGGTCACCGTTGCGGAAAACTCCGGCACGTATGGCAACTGTTTGCCGACGGATTGGTCTGCCGGACTCATCGGTTCGCTCTCGTTGATCGAGGGAGTCCACGAGAAAGTTCCGTTCATATCCAGTTTCCAGTCCTTTCCGAGCATTATATCAAGGTGGGCGTTGGTCTCTGCCCCGTAAGCATGTACCTTTTTGAGGTTTCTGGGGGAGAAGAATCCCTTGGTTGTGGGTAGCCAGATGATCCAGTCGTCGATGTGCGAATCGAACCAGTTGATACCACCGCTCAAAGCATATACATTTTCTTTCCCCACCGAGAACGACAACCCCACGTCGTATGTGAAGCCGTGCTCGCTTTTCAGGTCGGGATTACCGCCCGGCAGAAAATAGAGGTCGTTCAGCGTGGGAAAACGGTAGTTCCGGGAGATGGATGCTTTCGCCACGATATTGCCTTTTTTCGACAGTACCCCGTCGATGAAGAAAGCCGGGATAACCGGGGCCCATTCCGTACCGAACATATCCTCGCGAAGGACAAGCGAGGCGGCAAAACGATCGACAGGCCGCCATTTCGCAGAAACGGAACCGGAAAACTCGACACGTCCCTTGTCATACCCGACAACAGCCTTGTTACCTTCCTGCGAGATGATATTTTTGTCCGCGCTTTCCACCAAATGCTGGTGTACGGAAACACCGGCCGTGAACAGCCATTTCTCTGAAGGAGCATAATCCCCGTCCGCACTTCCGTAGAACGTGTTAATCTTACTGCGTGAGCGGGTCATCGAAGCCATTTCGCCGTTTCCCTTGTCCCGCTTGTAATCATAGGCCATCCATGTGTGTATATAGCCGCCTTTTACACCGACCTTCCATTTCTCCCGCACGCGATCCCACGAGAGGACGCCGCGAAACGTCTGCTCCCTTTGGCGGTTCTCGAAGTCCATGTCGTTCCCGTAATCCGTGCTGAGCATCGCCAGTTCCCGGTTGGAATTGATATACCAGGCGTTTAGCCCGAACTTGTCGCCTTCGCCCGTGTTATAATAAATTTCCTGCAAGACGTGCAGATCCTTATAAGCCCCGCTGCGGTTGCGTTCCGTCGGGTAATAGGAACCGATGATGTTCTTGTCCTCGTCATAGATGTTTTCCTTCTTGTCCCGGTTTCGGTATTTGTAGTCGTTGGGGGAAGAGGAATACACCACACGGGTGGAGGACTGCCAGTGTTTGTCACCGTAGGTCAGGCGGAGAAACTCGTCGAACGTGCTGAACGACCCCACTCCCTGCACGTACTGCAACCCGAACCCTTCATGGTTGGCCGGAGAAGTGGAGAGCCTGACCAGACCACCCAAGCCGCCGCCCGTTTCGTTTACCGATGACGTTCCGTGCAGCAGCGAGGCATCATCGATAAAGTAAGAAGGGATGGTGGAAAAATCCGTCATGCCCAGCATCGGGTTGTTAATGCGCATACCATTCCACGTCACTTGGGTATGCGAGGGAGAGGTACCCCGGAAAGCCACGGTGGATAACGTGGCGCGTCCGTAGTTCTTGACAAAAACGGATGAGTTGAATGTCAGCACATCGGCCATAGACAAGGCGATGTTCTCTTTCATGGCGATGGAATCGAAACGGGTTCGTTGCACGCCTATATCCTTCATAGGTCGTTTGCCCACCACCGTAACCTCCGGAATACGTAGTACCCTTTTGGTAATGCTGACGGAATTTTTCTGCTGGGCGGCAAGCAGAAAGGGCAGGCTTACCCCCACGAACAATAGAATAAGATGTCTTTTCATTTTTGTCCTCCTTCCTCGTTATTTCCAGCAGAAAGCTCCCGGAATGATTCCCACGTAAAATTCATCGATCAGCTTGCCTTGCGGCGAATAGCGATACACGATACCTTGTTGCTGGTAATCAATAGCGTCGGCCACATATACCTCCCCGTTGTTGGGATTGACCGTAAGGCCGTAGTATTTGGTGTCCCGAAACTCCAGAAAAGGCCGGACGGGAACACGGTCGGCTTCCACCGGCATTCGCCAAATATCGTTGTTGATCCAGTAAAGTGTATCCCGTGTACCGTTGAGCTGGACTTCCGAAGGCCAGTCGCCCAGCTTAAACTTGAACTGTTTCTCTACGGTGAAAGTCTCGGCGTCTATACGATAGAGAGACGGTGCCTCGTAACCGTATGGGCTGCCCTCGTAACCGCCATCCGTGATGGTCCACATCTTGTTGTATTTGTCCATGACCAGCGAAGTAGGTTGTATGCCGATGGTCAGTTCGTCCACGACCTTGTCCGTCTCCGTGTCGATTTTCAGGATGCGGTTCTGGTACGACCAGCAGTTCACATAGACGTACTTGCCGTATTGTACCATTTGTTCGGTGGAACCCGATTCCATGTCCATGTCTGGACATTCGATATAGCCGGTAATCTCGTATGTCTTGGGGTTGATGATGAAGATACGGTAGTCCCATATCTGCGTCACATAGGCTTTCTCATCCGACAGAAAATGGATATACCGGGGTGAGGTGAAACCTGTGATACGGCCCACTTCCTTGAAAGTATTGATGTCGATGGCGAAAATCACATGCGAGTTGTTCACCACGATCCAGCCTATACCGTCCCGGATAACCATAGACTGGGCCACATCGCCCAACTTGAACCCGTTGGCACGGTAAAACACTTCATTCTCCACTTCGCACGTGGCGGGATCGTAGTAGGAAAGCGTGGCATTGCTGTACTGGAAATTCCCCTCGTTGGTAATGAAAAGACCAGAGGCCGATACAGAGAAATCTTCCATCTCTCCGTAATCCCATTTCATGCAACTGCCGAAAACTGGCAGGCAGAAAAGAAAAAGGCAAATCCGTTGTATTGTTCTGCTCATTGTCATTCGGATAAAAAAGAGTACCCGAATCATTACGGGTACTCTGGTTAAGGTATAAGGTTTAATCCTGCTGCGTATATTGTTTGTCCTTCATATTTTGGAAGGTTGGGTTATACCCACATTTCGTCACGCTCCAACTTTCCCCCGTAATCATTCCGTTTTCTATAAACTTGCCGAAGAAAGTGTAGTCGGTAAATTTCGTCAAACCGTCAAAAACAACCCCATGCAAGGTCTCCAACTTCTCCATGGAAAGTGTTTCCTGAGAAAGAGAAGTCGCACTTTTTATCTGTAGCGTACCATCTATAGTCTGTAATTTATCACAAGTAATGCCTGTTGCTTTATTAACGAACAACCCTTCACCTCCTACGTGAAGCAATTCCGGAATATCCAGCGATTTACTTTGTAAAGATATTGCTAACGAGCCCTCTCCCTCTTTATAATATACAGGAGAAGCTGAACAACAAACTTTGGATAGTAAGGGCAAGTTACAACTGGTAAAATTTCCAGATAAATAGAACTGTCCTCCCACTTCTTTCAAGACTGGCATTGTGATTGAAGCAAACATGGGTATTTGGATATATCCATATCCATCTATGATTTCCAAGTCGGGAAATTTGGCATTGCTTCGCATTTGGCCTGTCACATTTAGATTTCCATATACATGTTGAATTGTCGATATGGTATAATCGGTATTGTTGGTGGTTGGCTTACAAGTGAAGTCTTTGATATTCTTGAACGTGATTTCAGGGAACTTATTATTCGTGAGACTGGTGATGACAAAATTTACATTTGACAAATCTTCGGCTGTTTCAATTTTGGAGAGCTGCACCTTGTTTATAATTTCAATCTGGGGCGCTGTTTCTCCGAAGGTTTCAAATCGGGCGTTCGGCAACAGCAGTGTTCCGCTCACATCTTCAAGATAATCCAGCGTGATGCTTCCAAGTGTGGTGATCTTGCTCCAGTCGGGAAGTTGTTTGAGTGCCGTGAAATTCTTTATCTTTATCTGTCCCTTTATCGTTGTCAGTTTGTCCATTCCACCGAAAGCCTGAAGCACGTCATTTCGTTGGGGAACAAAACTACCGGTAGGAGGAGCTTCCATATTGGCTTCCATAATAATACTTCCGTTTACTGTTTCGATTTCCGGAAGGTTGATGGTTTCCAACATCACGGGGACGGTATGGAAATCAAGGCCACCGGTCTCTTTCAGCTTAAGGAAGCTCATGGAAGTCAGCTTGGCAAGATTGTTTACGGACAAGACCCCTCCGACACTTGTCAGTTCCGGTATTTCCAAAGACGCAATCGAACCGGCTGCTGTGTTCTCTTCATTGAGTCCTTGAAGATTCAGATCCTGACCTACAGTAGTCAGAACCGGAAACTCAAAACTCTGTAACGACGACGCATTGAACATCACGCTTCCTTCAATAGTTGCCAGTTTCTCGAATAGGACATACGTCACTTGGTCGTTATATACCGATATGTCTCCGGAGAGCGTTTCCAATGCTTTCATGGAAATCATGTGAAGTTCCGTAGCTTTCGAGGCGACATCGGTCGAACCTACCTGTAAACCTCCGGCAGAAACGATATTATCCAACCCTGTCAAGTCTGCACCGTTGTAACTGTTACGAATGACAATGTTGCCAGTAACCTCTTTCAAAGATGCCAATGCAGATATGTCAGTGATTTTTTCTGCCTCTTCCGCATCAGAGCCGATAATCAGGTTCCCTTTGACAACGGTTGTTTTGGTTGCGGCAAAAGAAGCTACCTCCTCGGTGGTCTTCAACTCCACATCTCCGTCAGATTCTATCTCGCTTTTCACGACCTTATAGGTATATTCGCGGGCATCTCCGTTATAGGATGTCACCCGGAAGGTTCGTTCGTTATCCCAGTCCGTTACCGTTTCAGGATCAGGTATGATTGTTGCAGAAGTTGTGTACTTGAATTCCACTTCGGCGTTGTTCAGCGATACCGTATAGGGAACGGTTATTGTTACTGTATTGTCCGTAATGTCGGCCGTGTACGATTTCCCGTCCACGGTCATCACGACCGATGTGATGAAATTTTCATCTGCATCTTCAGGTATAATTTCATCGTTTTTGTCACACGCTCCCAAAAAGAACAAGGATAGGAGCATGGGAAGAAAATAAATTTTCATACTTGTAATTTTTATTATTTGGTTAGATCCTCAAAAGAAAATACCTCCGTAGAAACTTCGCCCAGCCAGCCGCTTTTGGCCAGAACACCGCATTGTATTTTGATAAAGTCAATATATTGCAGATTGGCTTCCGTTCCATCGGCATGGATGGCATTGGAAATTTTGAAACCGTTCCTTTGTCCGCTTCCATCCACCGTACTGCCGCCTTCTATCTGGTCGTTTCCGAAATTATCCACGTACCCCCAGTCATAACTCTGATTATCCCAATAACCGGTTTGAGAATCTTGGGTGTTGCGGGCGGCCAGACAAGTGCCTGTCAGGGTATAACTGTTTTCCGAAATCCAAGCCGGATAATAATAGTCTTGTGTATGATAAGCGGACAGATAGTCTACCCAGCCGTTTCTACCGTCGGAACTGATCCATTGGACATCCATTTTTTTGCCTTCCGGACGGTAATAGGTCACTTCAAAATTCTGTATTGTTTCTTCCTTGCCTGCTTCAGATCCTTTCAGTTCGTACCACTCGTCATCCGGCAATCCGTTTCCGTTTATATCTTGCATGACCCATACGATACCCGGTTCGGAACTGCCGTCAAAGGCGTTCCCCTGAACACAGAAATCATATTGGTTACCCGAATTGGGAATACTGTGGTCGAAGCCGACGATGATATAACCCCCGAAAGAACCTAAAGAGACGTGCAGTTTGTCTTTCAAACGCTGTGTTGCCCATGCGACAGCCGCTTCAGGGGATGTTTCGTTGCCGGTCATACCGCCTATCGTGCTCGTCTCGTTGATAAATTGGCCGGGAGCTGGGGTATATTCATAGACTTTATTCCAGAGCTTGGAACTTCCCGAAGCCCGGAAGCCGTCTTGTTCCTTTTTGTCCACACAAACGACTTTTACGGTGGCAGTGACAGCCGTTTTCCCTTTGTCGATATTCCTGCTTATTTTTTCCGTCGGTGTGTCTTCCGACACAGTACAGGAGACGGTGTATTCTCCGGGTGCGGACGGCGTGAACTTGAACATGCGTTCCACTTCTCCTTCCATGACCTGACCGTCCACACTCCACTCAAAACGGGGATTGTCGAAATACTCCAACAACGGACGCAGGAAAACAGGACGGTCGGCAAAAGTGTACCTGTCCGTGGATGTTTGCAGGTAAGACGGGGTCGGGAATTTGACAACGTAGGGCATCGTTTCCACGACCTCTACGCTTACGTCTTTCGTTGTTGTCCCATCTATATTGGAAGCGTTGATTGTCACCGTATAAACACCGAGTTCTTTTTCATTGAAAGTATAAGTATTCTCGGTGGAAACGATTTTTCCTTCCCGTACCCATTCGATTTTGAACCCTTCGACATCCGAATGCTGAATATCGGGAGTAAATGTGTAATCGGTATTCCGGACGACTTTTAGCCCCTGCGAAGGTAGTGCCAGTGAGATGACCGGAGGGGTGAGTTCTTTCACTTCTACTTTCAGTTCCTCTTCGGCATAGCCTTCCGCATTGTCTACTCTTAGTTTGACATAAAAATCCCCGCATTCATTCCATGTACGTTGAAGAGACGGACCCGAAGAAACCAGCGTACCGTCTATCGTCCAAGCAAAAAGAGCATCTTCAACATTCTGGTATGTCGGGGCGATAGTCAATTCGTGATCGACCTTGACCGTGTAAATACCGGTCTCGCTGTCAAGTTCTATTATAGGTTGTCCTCCTACTTCTTCGGTAATGACTTCATCCTTGTTGCAGGAGGTGAACAGCATACAGGCAGAAATAATAAAATAGTGAAAACGATGCATGATGTGTGGATTTTAGAAAAATAACAGGGATACCCCCGACAGAAGGGATATCCTTGTATTCTTTTTATTGTATGGTGATATCATCAATACAGATATAAGCCGGAGTATTCAAACCGTATGCTCCCGAATCCGAACCCTCGAAGTTGAATTTCACACTTTGCACCCCTTCGGCATTGATTTCCCAATAATCCCATGTCGTGATAGGATCAACCTGTTGTTGGCCGTTACGATAATCGGCTAAAAGACGTTTGTAAGTGCGGATCAGACCGCCATTCGCATCATAACATTCCAGATTCACTTGGAAATACCCTTTCATCTCTTTCAGAGGAGTCGCTACCCCCGTAGAACCGAACTGATTACCATAAGTAATGACACCATAAGTGTATGAGGTGTTGCAGATCCACAGGCCGACCAATTTCCGGGGAACATTGAAATAAAATTCTGGTTTAGCCATCCATGCCTGATTGTAAGCATCCACATATCCGTAAACGACACCGAAATTGGAACCGCTGTGCCCGGCTTCCTTATTCTGTCCTTCCGCTTCCACCGCAGTGTTATAGACAGAACATTGGTTTAGATAAGAATACCACCAGTCTCCGGTATTTCCCGACTGATTGGAGCGGATGTTCCAGTTGGAAAGTGCGATGCCGCCGCTGGAATACTCTGTGCTTCCACCTACAGTATTAAACATTGAAAGGAAGAGATATTCTTCCGGAGTATTGTCGTAAATGGTGGTTACTTGAGGATACCCTTGGTACGAATAAAGATTTTCTCCGGCCGAGGTAGGTCCTGCTAACATGCCGGGATCGAAATCATCGAAAGTGATAGTTAAAGTACCGTCCGAATTTGTCACAGCACGGGTTTGCGAAGTTCCGGAATCAACCGGGTCCATCAAAAAGTCATCGTCCGAGCTACAGCCAGAGAACAAGGCGGTTGCGGTAAATAGACAGGCACCTGCCAGAAAGCGTAATTTTCTTTTCATAGGTCACTCATTTTAATGTAAAACATATTATTAACAAACACAAAAAATTCCCGTTCGTGCGGACTTACACGAACGGGAATATGTCTGTCTTCAAATATTGAATGGCCGATGAGCTATTCCTTATTTGATTACGACCCGTATATCCCGCAGGTGTAAATCTCATTCCGGTCATGGCAGGTCTTCTGACTCGTCCCGGTCATCGTGCCTTCCCGGTATTACACCAGTGGCAAAAGTTCGATGTCCGTTTTTGTGGACTCACAGCAGCGGGTACTGTCCCGGATTTTCACCGGGTTCCCTTTTCATTCGGAAGGCGTAAACCTCCCGAAACCATTTCCCGACTGCAAAATTATCTATATTACATATCAATTCCAAATAATTCATAATATTTATAATAAAACACACAAAGCATGACAACCGTACTGTTTTAATTAGAGCATTCAAGTTTACGACAAACGAAGACGGTAATTATCATACACAATATCCATAAACCAACAAAACAGCTTGCCATTTTCCATAACAATGCGTTCTGGAATAGATAACTGTTAGCTGCAATTATGCAAGCAAAAAAAGCAGACAGAATAATGACTATTAATATCATGCACCAGAAATTAATCCTATAAATTTATGGAAAACAAGTAAGGGAATGGAAGTTCCGTTGCCGCATGGATGCAGGTGAAGGACCTTCTCTTTTAACGTTGGATACGCCAATGCACGCCAACGGAAGACTCTGATATTATCTGTTTGGAAAGGATATAGGATGTGCGTTACTTTGTCGCATATTCAGAATCTTAAAAAGAATTTTAGTATGGAACTGACAATTATTGAAACAAGCGCGTATTAGGAGTTGAGAAAGCTGGTCAGCACGCTGGTCGTACAGATGGGCGACTTCCAGAAAAAGATTGCCCCGCCTGCGCCGGACAAGTGAATGGATGCGCAGGACGTATGTGATGGACTTATGCCCAAACACTTTCTGAAGAGTTTCCAGCAGCATCCCCTTGAGTATGGCCAGAACGGCAAATGCGTGGCGTCCGATGTGCGGGGTGACCTCGCCCCGGAGTTGCATTTCCTGCCTATGATTCCAAGACTGAGCCGCATGGCATTGTATTCACCTACCGGAAAGACACATTCGGGGAGTCTTTCTTTTCATCCGTACCCCTATATTTTTCAATCAGTTCGATAGCAATGGGCAATAATTTTACGACATACGCCACTCCCGTTTTTATACGGTTGCCCATCAGCCATGTACCGCCGTCGGAGTCGGTATGGATATTATCGTATGTTATGGCTTTCAAGTCCACATAGGAAAGACCGGTGAAGCACATGAACAGGAACATGTCGCGCATGGCACGCTGGCGTTTGTATCTCGGTTCTATATGGATTATCCTTTGCAGTTCCTCTTCGGAAAGGAAAGAACGCCTCTTGTATTCGGGCATACACTCGAATGATGCGAACGGATGAACCCGTATCCAGCCTTTTTCCTGCGCGATATACATCAGCCACTTCAAGGTATTGACACGCCCGAAGACAGTGGAGTTTGCCAAAGCGCATGTACCGAGCATCCAGTTGTAGTAATCCTCGATGAATGATTTCTCAAGTTCTTCGATGACAATATCCTCTGCATTCTTCTTGCTTTTCATGAAAAGCAGGAGACTCTTGTAATCGGCAACCAGACCGCAGTAGGTGCTTTCGGCTTTCTCTATGCCGATTTTCTTTTTATACGGTTCCAGCTGTTCCCTGAAAAGGTTCATAAGGGTGTGGCATTCCTCTGAGAAGCCGACATAGCGGTTATAGACTTTCTTGGCTGTAACAAAACTGTCGTGGTCGCAGATGTACTGGTAGTGCCTGGTGATTTGCGCCTTGATATTGTCAAGCTCCTGATTGAGTGTACGGGCCTCCTCGGACTTGCCTTTGGCCCGGTTGGTTTTGACGTCCCACAAAGCGAGGGACACTTCTTTCTTACAACTGAAACCGGCTTGGGTTCCATTGATGGTGATACGGCCCATAATCGGTGTCTTTCCGTTTTTTACAGACTGTTTATTCTCAAAACACTTAGCTATACATGGTCTGCGATAAGCTAAGAGAGATTCCCCTTACACAAAAGCATGGCATCTCCTTGTCGTATCTCGCCTTTATACTTTTATGTATAGTAGTCTACCGGATCGAATGAACAAGACCTATCCCATACATAAACCAATTTAGACTGCTATGTTATTTTTGAGGAAGAAGATGGAATGAGACCAGATACCCTCTTTAAGGCTGACTGTAAGTCGATTAAATGTAGAAAAAGATTGCTTTTGTCACAAGTAAAGTGTATATTTGCATTGAAAGAATCGTTCTTTGACAGAGGCAAAAGAAAACAGAATATTGTAATTCGCTCGTTTCTAAATCGTTACCTGATATTAATTAAACAGAAATAACTGTTTAATTTTCAATTAGATAGAGATTGTATGATGTTTCGCGGTGTACGAACTCAATTTGTCGGATAGTCCCAATAATTCACCTAACAGCATCAACTGTTGGTTAAAGCTGCGCAATGCCAACTGATATTCACGATACGCCTCTTTGGTTCCTTCACGGCTTTTCAACAATGGAAACAAATAAGGAGAAGAAGGATCACGATTCATATACTTCTTCACCAGGATCATCGCTTCGGGAGTCAATGTCACTGACAATGGCCGCCCTGTTTTACGCCTGCGATAGGTTATTACATTATCACGCAAATCACTCTTACGCAAATAAGCAAGATCAACAAACGGCATACCACGAAGCGAAAACATCAGAATAAATAACTCTTGCGCCTGATATACCGCTAATGGCACACCTGATGTACGAGACAATTTTGCAAATACCTTTTTCATATCTTCATCCCCCAACGCACGTTTATGGTCGGCACGAGTACCGGTATAAACAGAACGGAACAGATGAGGTACATAAGAAGCTTTCCGAAGATCAACGGCACGATTGTAAACCGCACGAAACGTGCGCAAATAAGTGGAAACGGTGTTCCAACTGCAACCACGACTGCGAAGATATACTTCAAATCCCTTTAACCACTCCGGACTCACTTCATCAAAGGTGAAGTCCACTTTCCCACTATAAGCAATGATGGCATTCAGACTGCTACGATAGACGTGCGCAGTACCGAAGTTTCCCTCCACCTGTAACCCGTTGGCTACCTGCTTCATAAATGTTAATACTTTCAACATCTCACTTTTATTAATAAATTTGATTCTAAATATACGAAGTATTCTCATTACTAAGAATACGTTGGACAAACAAAATATAAAGCAAGGATGTTTTGAAAAGATCAATTTACAGAATAGATTGATAATAAAAAGAATCGTTTTCTCAAATGAGAAAACGATTCTTACATTTATGCTTTCAAATATTTATTTTTTATGTAATATACTTTACATAAAAGTCTACAATATCCATCACTTCAATATCAGACTTATTATTCATCAATCGCCTTATTCTATTTCTGCATTGCTCTGCCTTCTTGGTTTGAAACAATAAAATGATCTTCTCATGAATAGGCAAATGAATATAAAACAGAGGCTTTGTATAATCTAACTTAGCTTTTATATCTTGAATAAAAGATGAGTTAAGTTCATTCGTTTCTACTCTAAATTTGGCATCGACCAAAAGCATTTTTTTATTGCTAAGCAATGCAACAAAATCCATCGTACTATTCAAACAACGATGTTGCCTTCTCGCCTGCTCTATCTCCCATTGGTCAATGTCAACCACTAAAATTATTCTTTTACATTCGGGGATTTTTTTAGGAGCTCCTTCCCGAACAAGCAATTCATCTAAACTAACATAAAATGCAGAGAACAGCTTTACAAATTCTTCAGAAAAACAATAAGAGTCTATCGAAAGGCACTTACATTGCAACTTATTCGCAGACTCCATACTCATCAATCTTATCTAAGGATTTATTAAATGATTTAAAAATAGGATCTATGTCAAGACCTAAATCACGATACGTATATTCATAAGGAGTGCCTTCCGAATCCTCAGCTAAATAAAAGTTTAATTTGTCCTGCACTTCCTCTTTTGCGGCAATATATCGAATAGCACTTATCATATCTGTACTATGACTGGCCACAAAAAACTTTACTCCAATCTCTTTATGGAGCAAGACAATCATCCGCGCATATTCCACAATCCATTGAGGATGTAAATGAGCTTCCGGCTCATCAATAATAAGCAATGTGTCTTTTTGGAGAAAACCATTTTTCAACAGCAGTTGCAAAATAGAAAATGACTTTATTCCTGTGGCACAATCTTTTAAATCGAATATTTTTCCATCGTCTCTTTTATAAGACAATTTCGGATTACGGATGTCGTCTTTTTCAACAAGAGGCTCACCTTTCATTATTTGAGTAAGATT
Organism: Bacteroides ovatus; assembly: GCA_030844565.1. GTDB lineage: Bacteria > Bacteroidota > Bacteroidia > Bacteroidales > Bacteroidaceae > Bacteroides > Bacteroides ovatus_A. The sequence continues at coordinate 1,376 of JAUUNK010000103.1, read as the reverse complement.
CTTATATAAAGAAACTTTTTCCCCTATTTGAGAATTATCATTCAATAAAGTTGATAACTTCATCCAATAATCTCTACCACCAATCAATTGGCTCCCTGTTATCATTGGGGTATCAATATAGGCAACTCTTTTTATGTAATGAAGTAAAGGAACCGACTTCGTCTCTCCCCCTGCAAAAGAAACTCCATATTCTCGGATTACCCATTTTTGAGGATATATACCTTTCAAATAGGAATCCAAATAATCGTGCAGTAAAAAATAGTGTCGTTTTTCTTTGTCTCTTAATGCGACATCAAACAATGTTTCGATTTCTTCATAAAATAGACCTAACAATTTATCTAAATCATCCAGTGAGTCATCAAACATGTTCTTTATAATTCGCACAATGCGTTTAAAAGAATTCATTATATCCTCATCTTTCTGACTGTATACAAAATCTCTGTAAGATAGAAAGCTAGTAAACAAACTCTCTACATATTGCAAATACTTCATTTTATCTGCAACGGAAACATGACGTAAAATAATCGAATTGACAGATGTAAGACCGTTTACTTCTCTCTCTATTTGCCTTAGAACTTCAACATAACGAAGTAATTCATCATTTAAAACAGAATCTACTATTTCATTAAAATGATTCGCATAATAAAATGAATAATACAACAGTTGTGACAAACTGCTCTTTCCACAACCATTAATACCGGATACAACCGTTATTCCATTCAAAGCTATATCTGCCTTCTTTACAGCCTTAAAATTCTCAACCGACAGTTCTACTATTTTATCCATACAGATATATTCTATAATATAGGTGACATGCAAAGATAAGAAACAAAAAGAGAATCCTTTATGTTTCAGGGAAGTTAATAACAAAAAAGTCGCTTTCGGAAATCCGAAAGCGACTTTTTCATATTCATTCAAAGAAAGCCGGAATTACATCATTCCGCCCATGCCTCCCATTCCGGGAGCGCCCATCGGCATTTCTGGCTTATCTTCCTTCTTTTCTACAATTACACATTCAGTAGTCAGGAACATACCAGCGATAGAAGCTGCATTTTCCAAAGCTACACGAGCAACCTTAGCAGGGTCTACTACACCGGCAGCATGCAAGTTTTCGTAAATATCCAGACGAGCGTTGTAACCAAAGTCACCTTTGCCTTCACGTACTTTCTGAACAACTACCGCACCTTCTTTACCAGCGTTAGCAACGATCTGACGAAGTGGTTCTTCGATAGCACGTTTGATGATTTCAACACCGGTTGTTTCGTCAGCATTGTCACCCTTCATGCCATCGATAGCATCAATTGCACGGATATAAGCTACGCCACCACCCGGGATGATACCTTCTTCGATAGCAGCACGAGTTGCACGCAAAGCAT
>JAUUNK010000102.1 GCA_030844565.1 Bacteroides ovatus | reverse complement strand
ATTCATATTCGCCGGTTGTCTGATTGCGTACGACATCTTTTCCTCTGCCGCGTGTCAGTTCGCTCATCTGATAAGTTTTTATCCATTGATTTTGCGGCATCGTTACATTCAAATCCAGTTTCATCGTTTTCGGAGTAATGGAGCCGGCGTATTTCACAGTTGCTCCCGCGCACGAAACTGTTTCTCCGCTGAACGTATAGTTGTCTTCCTGCTCTGATAAGTTTATCCGGAATAATGTCTCTTTTTCTCCCGGAATGATATCGTTTAATGTCAATGTTCCTTTTTTACTGTCTTCCGTCTGAAAGTTGACGGTTTTTCCGATTAACTTTTCTCCGCTGTAGGTCAGGTCCAGAGTGGATGGTTTGATATACGAGCCATATTCCTGGCTGAGTTCTCCCGGCCAGAACAGCTTGTCATTGTAGGTTTCTTCGCAAGATGCAAGGAAGAATGTTGTACAAGCTACATAAAATAGTTTTCGTAATGTTTTCATTCTCTTTTTTGTTTTTATTTCAACGTATTTATTAAAACATTGCAAATGTCGGTTAATATTGTTTCTACATCAAGCTCTATTCTTGGTATTCGATGTTCTATTTTAACTATTTTATATGCACGTGTATTTGAATAGATAATTGTAATGTTCTCTTTTAAATAATAGATGTTCTGTTTTTCATATTTTAATAAAGGACTTGGAGGAAATTCGAATGGAAAAAGATATCTTTGTGGAACTAAATTTCTTAATTATGATCATAGATGATGCTCTTCCCAAGTTTGACCTTCCGGTCGATTTTGTTACAGATGACAGCATAACCGGCGATATTCTGAATCAATACGGTCGTTTTCCCTGCCATATAAAGGCGGGAGTCTTTGTTCTTTGCACGCGGGGAACTGTACGTGCCACTATCAACCTGTCCGAGTATACCATTACCCATAATGACTTTGTGACTGTCCTCCCCGGATCATTCATACAGATTCACGAAGTATCTTCGGATACCCGTGTTTGCTTTGCGGGCTTTTCTTCGGAATTTATCTCCCGTGTGAGCTATGTAGAGACTTATCTGGATTTTCTCCCTATGATTTTGGACAACCCTATTATGACATTACAGGAAGAGGTAGCGCAATTATACCGAAACGCTTTCAGCCTGCTTATCCGTGCCTATTCTTTACCGAACACACTGGATAACAAAGAGATATTAATGTCTATTTTTACTATATTCTTTCAGGGGGTGGGTGAGTTGTATAAACGCTGTAAGCCGACTACCAACGAACCTATCAAGCGGGAACATGAACTTTATCGCCAGTTTATCCAGTTGCTGATGACTCACTATACGCAGGAACACGAAGTTTCTTTTTATGCGAAGAAGTGCGGAGTGACTCCGGCTCACTTTTCCGGTGCTATCCGTAAAGCCAGCGGGCATAGCCCTTTGGCGATTATCACGGGAATTATTATCATGAATGCCAAGGCACAATTGAAGTCAACCCGATTGCCTGTAAAGGAAATTGCTTTTTCATTAGGATTTAATAATCTTTCCTTTTTCAATAAATATTTTCGTAAACATGTGGAAATGACTCCACAGGAATATCGGGAATGCTAATGGATGACGGTAGTCAGACCGATGATGAATGGGGATGCTCCGGAGGATGGTAAAACAGCAGTTTACCGTTGAAATAAGTCCTTTGGTCGATTATATTTGTGGAGATGAAGCAGCGATTCTATCTTTGTATCAGTAATTTGGAACAATGAAGCATGGAAAGACTGCGTAAACAACAATTGCTGGAGCAGAGCATTTATGGGGCTATTTGGATTGTTATTTTTCTTCTCCCATTGATAGGAGGATACTTTGCCGTCAGTGGTGGACTTGAAAAAGAAGAAATCCGTGTAATTGTTTATGATTCGTGGTTGAGCATTCTTCCTTTTTTCGTATTGTTTCTGTTGAATAATTATGGATTAGTTCCGTATTTCCTGTTTAAGAAAAAGAACTGGTATTATATTATTTCTTTGGTTTTTCTAATCTCTACTGCTTGTTGGGTTATTCCTGATCCCTCTATGGAGCGTTTTTCAAAGGAATTCAGATATGGCGATCTTCGCAAGGGTGAAGGAAAAATCCAGAGAGACCAGATTATTAAGATGAGAGAGAAGGCTCGGCAGGAAGAGTCTGTTCATTGGGAAACGCCTCGGGCAAACGATCCGGCTTTGGAAAAAATGCAACGACCGGGCGGCTTCCCTAAACCGACCCTTTATCCCATTCCTCCCTTCACCATCCGTTACCTTATTCATTGTGTAATTGCCTTTTTGATGGTAGGGTTTAATATTGCTGTCAAGCTGTTTTTTAAATCCTTTCGTGATGAGGAAATGCTGAAAGAACTGGAGCACCAGCGTTTACAGTCGGAATTGCAGTATCTGAAGTATCAGATAAATCCGCATTTCTTTATGAATACACTGAATAATATCCATGCACTAGTGGATATTGATACGGGAAAGGCTAAGAGTACGATTGTAGAACTTTCTAAACTTATGCGCTATGTGCTTTACGAGGCCAGTAATAAAACCATTCTGCTATTGCGCGAGGTTCAGTTTCTAGAGAATTATGTCACTTTGATGAGCTTGCGTTATCCAGAGAAAGTTTCTATTGAAAAGAATTTCCCTCTTGAAGTGCCCGAAGTTCAAATTCCTCCTTTACTTTTTATTTCTTTTGTGGAGAATGCCTTTAAACATGGAGTGAGCTACAGGAAAGAGTCATTTGTCCATGTTGTAATGCAACTGGAAGAAGGAAACCGTCTTGCTTTCAGATGTACCAATAGTACGGGGACTTCGTCTGACGAGCAGCATCACGGCATCGGTTTGGAGAATATACGCAAACGGTTGCGGCTGTTGTTTGGCAATGACTACACCCTCTCCATTACTGAGGAAGATGATAAATTTGATGTATTACTTATTATACCTTTATTATAATGAAATGTATAGCGATTGATGACGAGCCTTTAGCATTGAAGCAATTAACGGATTATATATCCCGTGTCCCTTTTCTATCTTTAGTCAAGTCCTGTCAGAATGCTTTTGAGGCGATGAAGGTGTTGGCAGACGAAGAGATGGACTTGATATTTGTGGATATCAATATGCCCGATTTGAATGGACTGGATTTTATCCGCTCTTTAATCAGCCGTCCGATGGTGATCTTTACTACTGCTTATTCTGAATATGCGGTAGACGGTTTCAAACTGGATGCTGTCGATTATCTGTTGAAGCCGTTTGAATTTCAGGATTTGCTGAAAGCAGCGGATAAGGCGCGAAAACAGTACGAATACCGGCTATTGGAACAGCAGGGAGAACTGGGAAATAGTTCGCAGATCAAAGGAGATTCCTTGTTTGTAAAGAGTGACTACAAAGTGGTGCGCATTGATGTGAAAAACATCCGGTATATTGAAGGGATGAGCGAATACGTGCGTATCTGTATAGAAGGAGAGGATAAACCGGTCATAACCCTTGCCAGTCTTCAAAAAATGGAAGAACGGCTTCCAACGTATTTTATGCGGGTACATCGTTCTTACATTGTCAATCTGCGTAAGATAACCGAAGTTTCCCGGCTTCGTATCATCTTTGATAAAAATACATATATTCCTGTTGGTGATAATTATAAGGAGAGATTTTCGGAACATATCAGCAAGTTGAGTTTCTCTTAAGTATTTGGCTATTTACAGTATACAAGAGAACATCATTAAACATAAAAGCTCCGGAAGTAATCTTAACTTCCGGAGCTTTTATGTTTAAATAAGAGTGAATCTTTATTTGATACCTAGTTTCTTTGCAATTTCTTTAGGAAGTGCATCTTTGTGTACCAGGATATTCATTGTTTTGTAAGCAACGAATGCTTTGGATGCATACCAGATGCCTTTGTACTTACCACTTGTACCCCAAGAGTTCTTTACCATAAAGTATTCTTTTCCATTCTGATCTTTGGCGATACCGTAGATTACCATTCCGTGGTCATCTGTAGTTTCCCAGTTGTCGAAAGCAGTCTGGCGCATTTCCTGAGTGATTTCCATTTCCGGAAGCGGTTTGGAAGTCAGTTCTTTGCGTTTATCGGCAGCAGTCAGACCTGTCCAGCGAGCCATATCCGAGCCGGTAAGTTCTGCTCCTTTGGCAGCATCCGGCATTACGGCAACACCGTCACGGGTGAAACCTTGTTCGCTGACGTCACTTCCCCATGCGAATGTATATCCTTGCTTTACAGCGTTGTCCATTACAGCCATGAACTCGTCGAGCGGAAGATTGTAGGACAAACCATTACGCCAGTTGTCCTGAATCTCGATAGCGAATTGAGAATAGAAAGGATGGTGTGTATATGAAGTTAGTGACACATAATCTTCAGCTTTCAGTCCGAGCGATTCAGCGAAAGTCTTCGGAGTATATTCCTTGCCGTTGTAAGTGAAGTTCTCCGGGCACGTTCCCAAATAAGTATCGTAGATGGCGCTAAGACCTTTCTTCCATACCGGAGTCAGTTTAGTGAGTTTACCTTTGGCGATCGCATTGATGTATCCTTCTGCAACAGCGTCCAGTTCATTGTGTACCGGCAGTGTATCACCATACATGATACCCGGCATTGCTTCTTGCGGAACCAGTCCGTAATTCTTCATACAATAGATGATGTCATAGAAACTTCCGCCGGGAGAGAAAGAACTGTCGCCATGATAGCGTACATAGTTTGTTCCGCGGTCTTCCATTGTTTTGTGTACAACAAACATTTCCGAAAGGTCGTATTCGCCTTTACCCAAACGTAGTAGTTCTGATTCCAGAAATCCCAAAGCAGAGAAACTCCAGCAAGTACTTGAACGATTCTGGTTCTTGATAGAAGTAATCGGATTTTCTTTCACTGTTGTGAAAACGAAGCCCTCTTCGGGTTTTGCGTCTTGTGCCATTGCGCTCAGGCTGAACAAGCCTAAGGCAGCGATAAGGATACTCTTTTTCATTCTGATGAAATTAATATTAAATTGTTTTGGTTACAAAGATATGGATTCCTTGGGGGAATTCCATATTCTTGCATAGATTTTGCATAAAAAAAGAGTAGAAAATGCTGTATCCCACCTTCTCTACTATACAAAAAGAGGAAAAGGCAATCGTATGTGATCACCTTTTCCTCTTTCTACATTTATTTTATTTTGATTCCGAGACTTTCTAAATCATCGAGAGTAACAGTATAATTCTCTCTGCTTTTCATCCGTTTCATTACTAACTGTCCGACTTGTTCGGCATCCCTTTTCTCCATGAAAGGTTTTTTACCGGAAATACAGGGTATGAAAGGCTGAAAAATCGTTATATGATTGTTGTGAGATATTTGATAGCCATATCCTCCGTTTACCTCAATCACTTCCATTGAAAAAGAAGGATCAGAAGAATCTGTATTAGAAAAAGATGCTTTGGAAAAAGACAGACAAGCGATTACTGTCAATATTCCTGCAACAGAGCATCCGAGTATCTTTTTCTTAGTCATTCTCTTCCCATTCATATGGATGTAACTCCCATGTATCGTCATAATAATAGCTGCTACTGCCTCCGGTAGTGATAATACCTCGTCTGCCGGTAGCGAAACAAACCGCTTTGATGCGTGAACTTCCTTTGAAAGGAGTATAGTCAAAACCATCTTCCGTTTCACTGCTGCGCCATAAGTCTTTAGCAGGATCGTATATCCAGTAATTACTTCGGAAGCTACCGGAGGCTGTTTGTCCTAAAGTGATATATGCCTGATCGTCTATAATAAAAGCACAGCCGTAGGTGCGGGTGATTGATTTGTAATCGTCATCGTAGTCGTCACTGCTCTGGTCTGTAATGTCACGGAGACGTACCCATTTGTTCTCTTCACTTTTGCTGGGATCGAACTTCCAGAAGTCATCGACATCCTTACCATTGTTTGTTCCTCCGACAATGTAGGCGACATTATCGATAATAAAGGAGAGTCCGCCGGTTCTTTTCTGACCGCCGAATCCGTTGACGATAGTCCATTGGCTGCCGGAAGCGGCTGTCGGATCAAAGCGGTAAAAGTCCTTGGTCTGTTTATCATCTTTAGACTGACCGGTGCCTACATAACCGTAATTACCGATAGCGAAGGCTATGGCGTTGATTCGGGCATCTCCGGGGTAGTCATCCATCTGTTTCCAGGTGTCCGTTGCCGGTTCATATTCCCATGTATCTTTTAAATATGCATATCCTCCGGTATGTAGTGGATCGTCATCTCTGTATACGGTATATCCCGTAGTCACATATCCTTTGGAGTTGATCGCAAATCCGACAGCCCCGTTCCGGGCCGCCGCCTCTTCGGGAAGGTCGGCACATTGCGTCCACCAGTCGTTATCGATATTATATTCCCAACAGTCTCTTTCCCGCTGGTCTTTTCCCCGATATCCACCGCACAAATATCCCCGGTTATCTATCACAAATCCGGCTGCGTCCTCCCTTGCCCTTCCGTCGAAATCAGAACGGCGATACCACACACCTAATGTGTCGTCATCATCATCTGAACATGAGAACATGGATAGCATAGCTATTGATACTAATAACAGTTGTAGTTTTTTCATTATTTCCATTCGTTTTATTACGTTTTAAACTTGGGGCAAATGTAGCTATCAATGCGGTTGAAGAAAAAAGATATCGACAAATAGCCCTATTTTCTCTATCGAACAAAACCGAGTCTATAAATAGCGGGAAATAGTCGATTAATTTTGGGGATGCTTTCCTAAAGGGGTTCCTTTGCAACTCAAAAATAATATTCATTATGAGACTATTAATTACACTTTTTTATTCATTACTCTTATTTTGTACAATATTCTCCTGTAGGGATGAATCTTCTTCCATTGGAAGTAAATGGGTAGAGAGTTCTTTTATAAATGTAGTGACAGATACGTGTATGGTGACTCTGAGCACATTATTAGCCGACTCGCTGGCAACTTCGGGAGATACGATCTGCCAGATCGGGCGATTTAAGGATGCTCTTTACGGAGAAATAAAAACTTCGTTTTATGCAGAATATCAAGTACCTTCTCACTCACTTAATGAGACTACTGACTATCAGTTTGACTCTATCACGTTCAAATGGTATACTTCCGGGGATTATCTGGGGGATACGCTGGTCTATCATCGTATTGACTTATATAGTTTATCGCAAGGACTCTCTCTGGAAGATAACGGTTACCTGTTTAATAAGACCAACGTTAGCTATAATCAGAATAATCATCTTGGTTCTGTTTCTATACGTCCTACACCCGGCTATCGGAACGAGTTGCATGAAACGCGCCTGCCTGACGAATGGGGAAAGAAGTGGTTTAATTTAATGCTGGAAGATGATGAATGTATGGAGTCTCAGGATCGTTTCCGGGCTTTCTTCAAAGGAATAGCTTTTATTCCCGATGAAAACGGGACGTGCATTAACGGCTTTCAGGTGAACGATTCGAGTTTTTGTATTACCCTTTATTATCATGAACTGAAAGAGAAGCCTACGGAACAGACCTTAGTGTTCAATGCCAGCACTTCACTGAACTACACCAAGGTGGAACATGACCGTACTAATACTCCTTTGGAGAATCTCAAGGCAGGAACAGATTATGAACTGCCTTCTTCCGAGAGCGAACATCAGGTGTATCTGCAAGGGCTGACCGGTATGTATATCAATGTCGAATTTCCCTATCTGAATAATCTGAATCAGACCGGAAGGCTTGTTTCCATTGAAAGTGCAGTACTCAAGCTATATCCTATCAAGGGTACGTATAACGGAAAGTATCCATTGCCGAAATCGTTGTCTCTCTATACGGCAGACCAGAATAACGCCACTCAGAGTGTCATTACTGATATCTCGGGAAATACCGTGCAAACGGGAAGTTTGGTGGAGGATAATATCTATTATGAAGATACTCACTATTCGTTTGATATCACCTCGTTTATTCAGAATAATCTGGGGACAGCGGGGGAGAGCCGTGAGAAACTGCAAATATTCCTCTCTGACAATGCTTTTTATAATACCGTTCAGGGAGTAGTGCTGGGAGATAGCAAACACCCTGTGAATGACCATGATAATAATGTATCACTCACTATTTATTATAAGACATATACGAAATGAAAAGAAGAGTTTTATCTATCCTTATACTAGGTGCGAACTTATTGAATGTGGCTGCCCAAAATATGACGAGTTCGCCGGTTTCCATGTTCGGACTCGGCGAATTGTCTACCGGAGAAGGCGGAATTTATTCAGGCTTGGGGGGAGTTGGTATTGCATTGCGTGGAGAAAATGTGATTAATGATGCCAATCCGGCTTCTTTAACGGGATTATTGCCGCAGTATTTCTTTTTCGATTTGGGTGTCAGCGGGTCTTATCTGAAATATTCACAGTCAGGAGCGAGCAATCATTCTCTGAATGGCAATCTTAATAATTTGGCTGTTGGATTCCGTATAGCTCCCCGTTGGTATGGAGCTATTTTTATGGCTCCTGTCAGTAGTGTAGGGTATGCCATATCGCTTGATCAGGATGTGGCGGGTACGGACGGAAGTACGGTGACTTCACTTTTTCAAGGTGAGGGAGGGGTATCCAAAATGGGCATCAGTGTTGCGTACGAACTGTGGAAAGGGCTTTCACTGGGTACAAACTTTTCTTATGTGGGAGGAAGTATTTCACAAACAGAAACTCAAGGGAGTGCAACAGAAAGTAATAGTTCGCATAAACATACGATTTATGCCGATTTCGGATTACAGTATACCTATAAGCTGGATCATTACCGTTCGGTGGTGGCAGGAGTCGTATATGGATATTCTCAAGACTTGATGCAGGATAATGATCATGCGGTGAGCAGTAGCAGTTCCAGCGGAAACATTGAAGAAAAAGGAAAAAAGTATCGCACTTGTTTGCCGCAGTTTATCGGCTTCGGAGCGTCTTATACTACGTTGCGCTGGATGGCTTCCATCGACTATAAATTTGTTGACTGGAGCCGGCTGGAGTCTTCGCATTCCAGTATAAGTTTTCGTAATCAACATCGTTTGATGCTGGGAGGCAGCTATACATTGGGAAATCCTTATAGTAAACCGGTACGTTTATTGCTAGGAGCAGGTATGGGCAACTCATATATTTCAGTGCATGATAAGACGACAACGAATTATTATCTGAGTACCGGACTTAATTTTGAGTTTCGTAGCCGCAGTACGCTTTCTTTAGGAGTGAAATATACAGATCAACTGAAGGTGAATTCGGGGAGATTTAAAGAGCAGAAACTTTCTTTTTTTCTGAATCTGACTTTCTCGGAAAAGACTTATAAGGCAAAATTGAAGTAACTGGCGGGGTACTTTCTTTATTTGGCGGATAGGGAGATCATTTATAATATAGAGGTAGGTGTGTTGATGGAAACAAGAAATGTGATTGTAATCTATTGAATAATAGATTTTTGAAGAAGGAGAGTATGACAATGGGTAACGATGTAGAAACGAGCAAACTTCTTTAGTCTGCTGTGCTTTGCCATTGCTTCAAATAACTTTCGCACAAAGATAATGCATATTTTTTATAGAATATACTTACTACTAAGTAAATTTGATTATATTTGCATCATGAATGATACAAGAAGTGAAATAATACGGTTAGGAAGTGAATTAATTCGCTCTATAGGCTACAATTCTTTTAGCTACGCTGACATATCTAAAGCGTTGAATATAAAGAATGCAGCTATCCATTATTATTTCCCTTCAAAGTCGGATTTGGGAGTGGAGATAATAAGGAGGAATCTTAATGCTTTCAACGAGTTAACTAAAACTTGGGAAAGCTTAGATTATAAATTGCAGTTTTCTAATTACATCCATATGCACGATAGTTTTATTGATAATCACTGGGTTTGCATAGTCGGCTCACTTTCTCCATCTTATGACACTTTACCTGAAAACATGCAGAAAGAGTTGAAGGGATTGGTAACTACAATTCTAAAATGGCTTACAACATTATTAGACAATGGACTAAAAACTAATGTTTTTTCATTTACAGAAACGCCAAGAACAAAGGCATACATGGTTCATTCTGCATTATTATCTTCCTTGCAAATGAATAAAGTCTTAAAAAATGACGTATATAAGTCTATACAGGAAGGACTATTGAATATCTAATATTTTTTTAGCTAAAAACTTACTTACTAATAAGTATATAAATTTATAAAGATGAGAAAGATTGATTTTTTAAAAGAGCAAATTATTGAATCGAGGAATTTTGTAAATCGTTTGATTTCCGAAATTCCGCAAGATTTATGGTACACAATTCCTCAAAGTACAGATTCTAACTTTGCTTGGCAAATTGGGCACTTGATGATTAGTCAAAACTTCCATGCTATTACATGTATTACTGGAAGAAATACTAAAATCACTGAATTAATACCTATTGTTGATTATGTAAAGATATTCAACGGTATGGGAACTTTGCATAGGTCAGTAGAAAAGGACTTAATTCCAGCATATAAGTTAAAAGAACAGTTCGATGCTATTAACGAAATATGTATAGATAATTTAACGCAATTAAATGATGATATATTATTCGAGCAATTAGAGCCTATTCCATTTAAACATCCAATAGCTAATAATAAGTATGAAGCTTTATCATGGTGTTTTAAGCATGAAATGTGGCATAGTGCTGAGATGGAAGCTATCAAAGTAGCTTTAAACTATCCAACAGTATGGTTAGAAAAATAGAGTTCTAAAATAAGCTCAACATAGCAAAATCATTCTGCATAAAACAAATTATTTAATCAGATAATTAATATCAACATTAAAATTTTATGCGTATGAATGAATTATTAGGTATGAGGTTTTTAAGACTATTGTCTGAAACATCGCAAGAAGTAACTAATGAAGAAATGCAAAATGCTTATGAGGAATTTCTTGAATATATCGAAAATGTGAGCAATGGTACAGATTATTCTGTTATCTACCGCACATTGACAGCTACCCGTATCGAGATAGCTTCACTTAGAACAACACCTCTTTATGGGCAGGGGGAAAAATGCGTTTAAAAAACTGTTTTCACAAAAGGCATTGGCAATTATCAATGCAGAACTGGAGCTATTGAAACTTAAAATTCAACATCCTGAACTGTTTCATTTGGAAACCTTACCCACATTTGAATCGTCTTTATCGGTCATACCTAAGTTCCAATATCTTGGAATTATGGGTATGACCGAAATTCTTTCAGCCCTAATGTTATTAGGTGGTATTGTCGATAATGCAGGAAAGAAACCATCTATCATTGCAATTTCAGAAGTCTTTGAACGGGCTTTTGGATTTAGTTTTAACGGTATCTATGACCGTCAGAGCGAACTTTTCAAACGCAAACCATACAATCTCACCAAGACACTGGATGCTTTAAAAGCAGTTCTTATTAAAGAATACAAGAAACGACAAGCAGAAGCACTGAAAAACAAAGATGAAAAAAGATGATTTTGTAATGGATTGATAAATAACTGTTTGCATTTATGATGTAGAGGGGTCAACACCGGACTCCTCTATTTTTATTTCCGTATTCTGCCGAATTTTGCTTTATCAATCGATTGAACACAATAATGTTAAACTAAAAAATGAAGCAAAATGTATATAGATAACGAAAACTTCGACAAGTGGATGGAACAGCTATCGAAGAAGCTCTCCGAAATCGGACAAGACCTGAAATCCCTTATCAATACCGACAAGGTACTGGATGAAAATGATAAGATACTCGACAATCAGGATTTAGCTTTTCTGCTAAAAGTATCTTTCCGAACCCTGCAACGGTATCGGGCAAGTGGCAAACTTCCTTACTTTACGATAAGTCATAAGACCTATTATCGGGCAGCCGACATCCGGGCATTTATTCAAGAAAATGCCGATAGTAAGACCTACGAACGGTTCAAAAAGGAAAATCAGCTTGATAAGCAAACCGAAGCAAAACAAGGTGGGTAATATTACCGCCTGATGAAGTGCTAACAATCCCCATTTAGTAGAAACCGCCTCGCCCTATGGCTCGGCTCATTTCGCTAAATGAAGCAAGAGGGAACTGGACTTTGTCCTGTTCTCCCTCTTGCCCTGCGGGGCAAAGCCTTCGGCTTTAATTAGTTACGTTCGTAACCGTTTATAACAGTGATTATAAGCTAAAAATGTATTCCGCTTATAATCAACTGAATGAATCTCACTTTCCTTATAAAAAAGTTATAATCATGGATAAGACCAATAATATATCCACACTTACCACCATCGGGATAGACCGACAGACGGGTAAGTTAATAGATAAGCTCTGTAAACGCTATTCGCTGAAAAAAGGGGAAATAGTCCGTTTGGCATTTGTCTATATCGATAAAGCGTGTATCAACCCATCGGAAGCACCGGAATCCGTAAAATCGGAACTGGCGAAAATAAACAAACGGCAGGACGATATAATCCGCTTCATCCGTCACTACGAGGAAGAACAACTGAACCCCATGATACGAGCCGCCAATTCTATTGCTGTTCGCTTCGATGCTATCGGCAAGGAATTGGAAAACCTTATCCTTTCACAACTGGCAGCCAGTCAAGAAAGGCAAACAGCCGTACTGCAAAAGGTAAGTGAACAGTTCGGTAAGCACGCCGATGTAATCAACCAGCAGGGGAAACAACTCACCGCCCTGTATCAGATACACCAACGGGATTATAAAAAAATGTTCCAACTGATACAACTCTATTCGGAGTTATCAACTTGTGGCGTGATGGACGGCAAACGGAAAGAGAACCTAAAAGCGGAAATCGTCAATTTGATAAATACATAGAACCATGCACATAGATTTTGCTCCGCCATCAAGAGGAACATATAACAATGCAGGTAGTAGTCGCCAATTAGCTTCATATATGGAGCATGAAGATTTGGAACGGATGGAAAAGGGTATCTATACCGATGGCTTTTTCGACCTGACGGATGATAATATCTACAAATCAAAGGTCATAAAAGATATAGATACCAATATCGGGCAACTCTTGAAAACGGATGCTAAGTTTTACGCTATCCATGTCAGCCCATCGGAAAACGAACTTCGGGCAATGGGGAACACTGAACAGGAGAAAGCCGAAGCCATGAAACGGTATATCCGGGAAGTATTTATTCCTGAATATGCCAAGAACTTCAACAAAGGGCTATCTGAAGCGGATATAAAGTTTTACGGGAAGATACATTTTGACCGTAGCCGTTCCGACAACGAACTAAATATGCACTGCCATTTGATTGTCAGCCATAAAGACCAAACCAACAAAAAGAAGCTATCACCGCTTACCAACCACAAGAACACCAAGAACGGGGTAATCAAAGGTGGTTTTGACCGTGTGAACCTGTTCCAGCAGGCAGAGCAAGGATTTGATAAACTGTTCGGCTATAACCGCCAATTATCCGAATCCTTTGAGTATTCCAACACGATGAAGAACGGAAGCATTGACGATAAACTGAGAATGCAGGAGCAGGAATTGAAAGAGCCAAAACAATATTTTACTGGTGAAAAGAAAAAAGATGTATTCCAATCCAGTGAAAAAGAAAACAATATTTCTTGCAACCTTGATAGCAAGGCAGATGAAAAACATTTTTACAACCAGCAAAATAACGGTAGTGGCGATTCTCTATCATCTATCTTCTCATTGGGAGAGAGCAATAATTACGATGTAACATCGGCAGAGGAATTACAAGCACAGAAACGTAAAAAGAAAAAGAAGAAAGGAATTAGACGATGACTGAATATGAAGAACTAAGAGCCGATATAGACTGCTACTTAATGGAGCGTTTTAAGTATCGCAAATCGCTTGTATGGCTGACAGTGGATAATGTAATAGTTACTCGAAGAAACAGCCGGGTAGATTTGTATTTGCGTATTAGAAAGGTTAAAAGCCGTTTTCCACCTGATTGCCTGATTATTGCCCGATTGAGTTTTAGCAAAGAACGGATAGGGAACGGAACGCACTTTCTTAGTTTTTTGACCGGAGTAGCCCGGAAATATGGTTTCAATTATATCGGCATTGAATGTGCCAACGACAAAAGCGGAGCATTTGCCAAGAAATTAGGCTTTTATTCCATAGATGAGGAGAATTACGCAATAGCAGTAATCAATCTAATATCTTATTTTTCAATGGAATAATCTTAATTAATCCTTTCTTTATCTGAACACAAAGGTATATTCCAAGAATAAAACAGCAACACCGAGCCGCAAGCGGTTTTTGAAAATTTCTTCCTTTTTCGTTCCGAAAAAGAGTAAATTTCCAAAAAGTGTTGCCTTATTTATTCTTTCCATATAGGAGATGTTTATCAGAGAAAAAAAGGAAAAAATATGTTGGTTGGGGTATTCTAAGATACAAAGCTTATGATATGCTTTGTCCTTAATAGTTAATTTGTTACATTTGCAAAATAAAATATAATAGACATGAAGGTATTTATTAGTTGGTCTGGAAACAAAAGCCACAAAGTTGCGCTCGTATTTAGAGATTGGCTTCCATCGGTGATACAATCCATTGAACCATATGTGTCATCAGAAGATATTGATAAGGGTGCAAGGTGGAGTACTGATATAGCAAAAGAATTGGAAGATTCTACTTTTGGTATTTTATGTGTTACAAAAGAAAACTTGGAAGCTCCTTGGTTGTCTTTTGAAGCTGGTGCTTTATCTAAAACAATGGATAAAGCATTTGTAAGTCCATTTCTTTTTGACATTAAGCGTTCAGAAGTAAAAGGTCCAATTTTGCAATTTCAATCAACAATATTTCAAAAGGAAGATATTAAAAAATTATTATGCACGCTGAATAAAGCCTGTGGAGATGGAAATATTACAGAAGTACGATTGGATAAAGCGTTTGAAGTTTGGTTTCCGACTTTAGAGGAAGAATTAAACAAAATAAAAGAGGTAAAGGAAGACCCCAACAGCACTCAAGATAAAAATACTACATTATCCCATTCCGCTGAAATACTGGAGGAAATTTTAGATTTATCAAGGAATAATCAAAAGTTATTAAGAAATCCTGATACAAAAACATATGAAAGCATTGAAGAACTAAAGAAACTTGCACAAGAACAAGTCAATAGACTTGAAAGAAATTCTGAAATGGATATGAGAAGAGTCTCTCGCAAGTTTCAACCTATGTTTTTGGATGAGTTGATGCATATAAGCATGAGGGATGGTAAAAAACCATATGGATTTCTTATTGCATTGAGTTTTTTTAGACAAGATTTCCCTTGGCTATATGATGCGGGAAAAGATCTTTTAGATGTTTTGAAATCGAGAGCTGGAAAAGAGACTAAACAAGAAGCTATTTGTAATTTCAAAGAAATGATGGAGTTTACATTTCAACATCCTATGATGAGGGAAATGTATTGTAACAGAAAAGAATATATGATGTACATGAAAGAAATTCCGTATGTTTTATTACGATATATTGATGAAATAAGTACTACAATATAATTATAAGCCCATGACTGAAAAAATCATGGGCTTAATTATTATAAATGCAATACATCTAATTCATATTTCCCTTCAATTCGTTCTGCAAGCTTCGTCATATCCTCATTGATTTTGGTACGGGTTATGTCCGCATAGATTTGAGTAGTGGAAATACTTCGATGTCCCAATGTCTGGCTAATCGTTTCTATTGGAACACCCATTGAAAGACAAAGGGTTGCATAGCTATGCCTTGCCATGTGATAGGTAAGCCGTTTATCGATATTGGCTGCTTTGGCTATCTTTTTCAATTGAATATCAGCATTTTCTATTGTGCATAACCTAAAAACCTTTCCATTAAGCCCGGCAAAAGCTGTATTCCGGTATTTCTCAATAAACCGTAACGGAATATCAAGTAGGGGAATGTAGGAAGTAGTTCCGGTCTTTTGGCGATTTAAAACAATCCACTGTTTGCCATCTTCTTGCCGTACAATATTATCATGCCGTAAGTTCTTTAAATCCACGTAGGCAAGCCCCGTGAATGTCGAAAACAGAAACATATCACGGATAAAATTGGCACTCTCATGTTTCATATCTGTTTGCATCAACCGTTCTATCTCATCCATTGATAGCCATTTCCTTGTAATGGTTATCCGCTGCGGACGATAGCCAAAGAACGGGTCTTGATACATCAAACCTTTGTTTAAGGCTCTCATTACAACCCTGCGCAATGGTTTTATGGTATTGTTGGTTGTGCTTGCGCTTAATTGCAAATTGACTTTTAGATAGTAAACATACGATTCTATAAAATCAAAATCGACTTGGGTAAACGGAATGTCCGTTACCCCGTATTTGTACCCTAAAAACTCTTTCAAAAGTTGATAAGAACGATAAAGATGTGTATAAGTGGTCTTTACTATCAAAATGCCGACAGACTGCCGTTTCTCTTCAATCAAGGCTGCGAACTCCTGTATGAGACTGTTTTGTTTAATTCCAATTCCTTTGATAGCGTTTTTCAAGATTTCAGCAGTAATGTAGCTTTTGTTTTCCAGTAAGGTTTTATAGTGGCGGACAAGTTCAGCCCGATAGTTTTCTATCCGTTTGTTGATGTTTGTTTCTTCCTTTGATTTGCCTATGGCTATTCCCTGTTTAGCATCCCATTTTTCAGGGGATAACTCTAAACCCGTGCTGAAAGCCGAGCTTTTCCCGTCCACGCTGATACGCCCCATGACAGGACAATTACCTGATTTTTTCTTTTTGCTGGTATTCAGGTAAAAGAGTATAGCGAAAGTGCTTCTATTGTTTTGCATAATATCTACATTTTGGATTGTTAAAAGTTGAATTTAGTGGCAAGACGTGTAGATAGCTGCTGCATATCGTTGCCTATCTTCTCATTGTTAAGACGTGCGTAGCGTTGGGTTGTTTCAATATGCTTGTGCCCTAACATCCGGCTGACACTTTCAATCGGAAC
>JAUUNK010000428.1 GCA_030844565.1 Bacteroides ovatus | reverse complement strand
TTCGCCCGCTCCAACGAATCAAAATACTGATAGCCGGACTCAAAGTTCATCATCAGATTGAAGTATATCATTAACCGGCGGAGAGATTCGGAAGATAAACGGCGCAATTCTTCGGTAGTGAGCACATCGTCCACCGGAAGCCGGAACACGGAATCAAGCGGCGGGAAAGCCAGACTTTCCTTCTCCTCCTTAATCAAGCGGATACCACGCCCCAATGTACGAAGACTGTCGGCATAGAATGTGGGAGAAACGGCAGGATGTTCCCGCTGCATGTCAGAAGGTCGGTTGCAACTCCACACAGCCGTCAGCATAAAAAAAACGAAGAATATGTAGGTGGATTTAATCATAGATATGCATTGTATGTTTGTTTGCCGACACAAATATAGCATTTTCATTAAAACAGTGCATTTTCACACATAGTTTTTTTATCTTTGCTCACCAATAGTAAATTGAAAACAATTCAGCAAGTTATGAGAACAAATATAAATCTTATCCCAGTCTTCTGTATTCTACTGCTTTGCGCTTGCAAAAGCGGGAATGCATCCAGCCAAAACTCCAAAGAAGCTCCCAAAGATACCATCACCTCCTTTACGCTACCTGCCATCCCGCCAATGCTGACAGCACCCGAGCTACGGGCAGATTTCCTAGTAAAGCACTATTGGGATAACGTAAACTTTGCCGATACCAATTATATCCATCATCCCGAAGTGACCGAACAAGCTTGGGCGGACTATTGTGATATACTGAATCATGTCCCTTTGGAAACTGCACAGCAAGCTATACAGAAAACAATTGAACGGACAAATGTGAATAAGAAAGTATTCACTTACATCACTGATTTGGCAGACAAATATCTGTACGACCCTAACTCCCCGATGCGTAACGAAGAGTTTTATATCCCTGTACTGGATGCCATGTTGGCTTCTCCCGTACTGGAAGAAATAGAAAAGGTACGTCCCAAAGCCCGTCGCGAACTGGCTCAGAAAAACCGTATCGGAACCAAAGCACTGAATTTTAACTATACATTAGCTTCCGGCGCACAGGGTTCTCTTTATCAACAAAAATCGGACTATACCTTATTATTTATCAATAACCCGGGATGCCATGCCTGCACGGAGACAATCGAAGCATTAAAAAATGCCCCTATCATCAATCAACTTCTGGAACAAAAGAGACTAACAGTCCTCTCCATTTATCCCGACGAAGAGTTGGACGAATGGCGAAAACACCTAAATGAATTCCCAAAAGAATGGGTTAACGGATATGATAAGACCTTCGCTATCAAGGAACAACAACTGTATGACCTGAAAGCCATCCCTACCCTCTACCTTCTAAACAAGGATAAGACAGTACTTCTGAAAGATGCTCCCGCGCAAACCATCGAAGAATACCTGCTAATGAAAGGCGAACAATAAGCCCCCACGCCGCCCACACACGTGCCCATGCCACACCGCCCACGCCGCATGGTCTCCCGGCCTCGTTTTTTCAGCGTCAAGCGCAGGTGTTTTCTTCGGCGTCAAAAAGGGCAGACTGTTTGAGCGTAGCGAGTTTCTGCCCTTTAGCCGAAGGAAGCACCGGAGTAGCTGAAAAAACGCAGCCTTGATCCTTTCTTTTTGGTTCTTTCTCTTTCGTATCAAGACGAAAGAAAAAGAACATCCCTTTGGAAAAAACAAATAAACTCCCTATCTTTGTCGCGCATTGGTTTGCGACTCCCATGCGGGGGAAGCAATTAAAAGGGAATCAGGTGCAAGTCCTGAACAGTCCCGCTGCTGTAAGTTCCATACAAGTTACAAGCAATTCACTCATTGCCACTGGAGACCAATCCGGGAAGGCGTTTGTAACAGGAATAAGTCAGAAGACCTACCATGCAAATAAGTTTCACTGCTTTCGAGGAAAAAGCGTTGAGTCTAATGAACCGGACAAGTCGTCT
>JAUUNK010000101.1 GCA_030844565.1 Bacteroides ovatus | reverse complement strand
GCCGACCCTCTGCTTGTAAGGCAGATGCTCTGAACCAGCTGAGCTAAACGCCCTTACACTTCCGTTTCAAAAGCGATGCAAAGGTACGGCTTTTTTCGAGACCTCCAAACTTTTCGATGATTATTTTTTATCTTTTTTTCTTCATTCAAAAAACAGCACTGATTATCAAGAGAGTAGCTTTATTTTATTTTTCCTATTCCTCGGAGCCGGTCTGTCGCTTCACTCCCCTGTTTTGAGAATTATCCCGCGAGCTCCCTCAAAAGCCCCCAGCCGAAAGAAGATAACTTCAAGCGGGGATAGTTATAAATGAGGGCAATTCTATTTAAGTATAAGCTAATAATCAGTCAACCTTAGTCCGGTATATTCCAAGACATCTTTATGCCAATTGTTTTCTATAGTAGGAAACTTTTGTTTCTCTTCATTGAAACAATAGTTCCAATTAATTGAAACCAGTGTTTTCTCTTAATTGGAACTAAAGTTTCAAACGTATGAAACCACAGTTTCAATTAGCTGAAACTAATTTAGGTATTAGAGCTTCGTGCTAACGCTACAGGATGACGAATGTATTTTGATAGTAGCTGAATATAATTTTTTTCTTTCTTGCAACTTTCCGTTCACGCTCTCCGTCTAAACAAATAGAACAAAAGATTGAAGCAGTCGCGACGCTTTCTTTGCTATAAAGAACGAAGTATGAAACGAACCATTACAACCACAGCATTTTTATGTCTGTGCGGGGTGCTTATTGCACAAAACTTACAGTTAAAAGGAAGAGTCGTGTCGGGCAAGGAACCGGTAGAATTCGCTAATGTCATTTTGTTAACCAAGGACTCTGCCTTTATTTCCGGAGGTGTCACCGACCAACGGGGACGATTTAACATGGAAAATCTTCGGAAAGGAGAATATCGACTTCAAATCTCTGCAATGGGATATAAGACAACACACGTCAACCTGCCCCACTTCAGTGCTAACCACGATTTAGGGACTGTTTCCATCGACTCCACTGCCATCGCCTTGAACGAAGTGACCATCACCGCTACACCCATCATTAACCAACCCGACCGGAAAATCATATTGCCAACCGCCCATCAGCTCAAAGCATCCAGCGATGGATTGGCTCTGTTGCAACAATTGCACCTCAACCGCATTCATGTGGACCCGATACAACAAGCTGTCAGCTCTTCCAACCAAGGAGAAGTGCAGTTGCGCATCAACGGGGCAAAGGTGGAAATACAAGAGATTCTCTCCCTCCGCCCCGAAGACGTAATCCGTATCGAATATCACGACGAACCCAGCCTGCGCTATGGTGACAACGCTGCTGCGGTCATCGACTATATTGTCCGACGCCACGAAACGGGCGGTTATGTGGGAATCAACCTCGACGTTTCGCCCCATGTCTTTTGGAGAAACGATAATGTGATAGCGAAGCTGAACCATAAAAAGTCGGAATGGAGCGTAAACTATTATGGCGGCTATCGCAATGTGAAACATTACTGGAGGGAGAACTCTGAAACTTTCCATTTCTCCGGCCAACCTTCTTTTACGAGGGTGGAAGACGGCACACCGGATGAGAAAGGCACAAACTGGCAACACTTTGCCCTGAACTATAGCTATCAGCAAACAGATAAATGGTTTGTTAATGTAGCCCTCAGGGGAAATCTGCAGAAAAACAAGGAACACACCCGCAGCACACTGTATCCCGTGGACCAACCGGAAAAGAGCGTGGCGATGAAAGACTTCAACTCTTCGGACAACAAGCGTCCTTCTCTCGACGTCTATGTGCAACGGAACTTCAAGAATCAACAAGCGCTTATCCTGAATGCCGTGGGGACTTACATATACACGTATGACGACCGAGTTTACCAGGAAAACACTCCTGAGGAAACATTGACCGACATCTACTCTGCCACCCGGGGCAAAAAGTACTCGTTCATCGGGGAAGGCATTTACGAGAAAAGATTCACAGGCGGCAAATTCAGCAGCGGGCTCCGCCACCAACAATCTTTCACCAGGAATCGGTATGCCGGCACTTCTTCTGCCGAAAACGAGATGCAGGAAGCATATACTACTGCCTACGTAGAGTATAGCGGGAAAATCAAGAAATTCAATTATTCGTTGAGCATGCAAGGAAGCCGCTCGTGGTTCAACCAGGAAGGGGAAGGATACCAGAAATACTCGTTCCTGCCTCGCATCCGGTTCACCTACAATTTCTCCGACCATGCCTATATCCGCTATCAGGGGCAAATCTCGCGGGCAACTCCTACTTTATCGGATCTCAACAACGTGGAACAACTGATTGACTCATTACAGATACGCCGTGGAAATCCAAATCTGACAATGTCCACAGTCTATAACAATACGTTCAACTTCGACTATCACAAAGGACTTTTCAGCGGCAATCTTTATGTGTTGTACCAATATCAGCACAAGCCTACGATGGAAGAGACATTAAGAGAGAACAACCTCTTTATACGCACCATTGCCAACCAACGGAGCTGGCAAAAGCTGAACCCGGAAATAGAGTTGAAAGTGGGTCCTATCAAAGATATATTCACAGTATCTTTCAGCACAGGCATTAATTACTTCGACAGCCGGGGACACAATTATCACCATACATATACCAACTGGTACTTCTCGGCAGAGGCGATGGCTTTCTATAAGAACTGGAACTTCTTCTTCCAGATACAAAACCATCGCAATGATTTCTATGGAGAAACTCTTACGTACGGAGAGAACTATCACGCTGTGGGGCTCACTTACCGCCACAAGCAACTGACCGTAGGCGTGATGGGACTGAATGTTTTCAGCAATAACTATAAGATAGGAAGCGAAAACTTCAGCCCGTTGGCCCCCTCCAAGAATTGGATTTATTTCAAGGAAAGCTCCCAGCTGTACGCCATTCGCCTATCGTGGAACTTCAGTTTCGGCAGGAAATATGAATCCACTCAAAGACGCCTCCACAATGAGGATAACAGCGCAGGTACACTCAAATCCGGGAAATAAGCACTTCCGAGGAACTTAGCTTTGCTGTTGTTTGCGAACCACACGGGCGGGATTCCCGACTGCAATACTGTCGTCGGGAATGTCTTTGGTCACTACACTCCCCGCCCCTATCACGCAACGGTTGCCAATCGTCACGCCGGGACAAATAATTGCCCCTCCTCCAATCCAGCAATCCTCGCCAATCGTCACGGGGTAAGCATATTCCTTGGGGCTTCTTCTTTCCTGATAATCCATGGGATGATGGGGAGTGTAGATCTGTACGCATGGACCGACGAGTGTGTGTGCTCCTATCGTAATATATCCGCCATCGAGAAAAGTACAGTTGGCATTGATAAATACATGTTCGCCCAGGCGGATGCCGTCACCGTGGTCGCAATAAAAGGGCGGACATACGATGGTAGTAGCGGGTATGTCGGGAATCAGTTCTTCGAGTAACACCCGATATTCTTTGTCATACGTACTCATGCCCCGCATCCGGGCAAGCAGTCTCTTCGCATGTTCAAAGCGTACTTGCATCTCGGGCACCGACATATCCGCCAATTGTGCGCTACGCATTTTTTCTACTTCTGTCATCTGTTTATTCTCCTTTTCCATTAGTGAATATATATTGGTTACCATCCGAGAGGGATTCGTTGAACTCAAATCCTTCCCAACTAAATTTCTTCAGGTCTTCGGGATTCTCCACCCGGTTCTTTAAAATAAAACGTGCCATCTCTCCGCGCGACATCTTGGTGTAGACCACGATGGTAGCGAGTTTTCCCTGTTTCCAGACATGGAACTGAGGGGTCACCACACGCACTTCTTTCTCTACCCGCTTCCAGTCGAACAGACCTTTCATTTCGTCACTCGCCAGGTTGCAGAGTATCCCTCCCGCCCGTTTGATGTCTTCAATAAACACATCCGTCAACCGAGAACGCCAATAGGCAAACATCGTCTGGTTGCCCAGCTCGGGCAAAACGACATCCCCCTCTAAACGATAAAAGCGAATCAGATCCAGAGGACGCAACAACCCATAACAAAAAGAAGTCAGCCGCAGATGCTCTTGTGCATATTCAAAATCATCGAGAGAGAAATCTTTAGGATTCAATCGTTTAAAGACGATTCCGGTATAAGCCAGCAGGGCAGGCAGTTCGCGGGTTGCTTCTGCGTGAAACTCCTGATAGCGCTTATAATTTTCCACCGCTATCTTGGAATTGACATGCAGCAAGCGTTCCAACTCGTCCACTGAGAACTGAGACATTTGCAAGG
The DNA here is from genome assembly GCA_030844565.1 of Bacteroides ovatus. Taxonomy (GTDB): domain Bacteria; phylum Bacteroidota; class Bacteroidia; order Bacteroidales; family Bacteroidaceae; genus Bacteroides; species Bacteroides ovatus_A. The sequence continues at coordinate 12,832 of JAUUNK010000101.1, read as the reverse complement.
CAATTTCGGACGCTTCTTTCCGGAAACGGGGAAGGGTGGTCGAGGGCGACTTTGCCTTCGAGACCGCACTCATGGTTTTGGCGCAAGATAAAAGAACTAACATATCTAATCTACTATTAAGGGCGAACCCCGGATATATATAAATGAAACGGGGCAAAGATAAAAAAAGAAGCGGACAAGCCATTCACTGCTTTCCGCTTCTTTCATTTATTTAGGTTTTATATAAGTAAAGCTTCTTGCTTATTTATATTCCTGCCAGCTCTTTATTTGAATATCGCTCAGCTTCAGCTCGCAGAACGCTTCGATAAAGGCGCTTGCCAGCCGGGCGTTGGTTATCAAGGGAATGTTGTGGTCGATAGCGCCGCGGCGGATACGGTAACCGTTAGTCAACTCACGTTTGCTATGGTTCTTGGGGATGTTGACAATCAAGTCGAACTTGTGGTCGGCAATCATCTTCATCACGTTGTTTTCTGCTCCCGGCTTTTCATCAGGCCAGTACACCGGAGTAGTATCTATGCCGTGTGCATTCAGGAAAGCAGCTGTTCCGGCAGTAGCGTAAATCTGGTAGCCCTTGTTGAACAACATCCGGCTTGAATCCAGCAAATCTACTTTGGACTTCATTGCACCGGAAGAGAACATTACCGCTTTCTCCGGAATCTTGAATCCGGTAGCAATCATAGCATTGAGCAATGCTTCCGAGAAGTCGTCGCCGATGCAACCCACTTCTCCTGTTGAAGACATGTCTACGCCCAACACAGGGTCTGCTTTGTGCAAACGGGAGAAAGAGAACTGAGATGCCTTCACTCCAATCCAGTCGATGTCGAAAGCCGACTTGTCCGGACGACTGTAAGGAGCATCCAACATGATGCGGGTAGCCGTTTCGATAAAGTTGCGTTTCAGCACCTTGGATACGAAGGGGAAACTGCGCGAAGCACGCAAGTTACATTCAATTACCTTCACCTCGTTGTTGCGGGCAAGGAACTGAATGTTGAACGGACCGGAGATATTGAGTTCTTTGGCAATCTGACGACTTATCTTCTTGATGCGGCGTGCCGTGGCAAAATAAATCTTCTGAGCCGGGAATACCAACGTAGCATCACCGGAGTGAACGCCGGCAAACTCGATGTGCTCGGAGATGGCATATTCTACCACTTCACCGTTTTGTGCCACTGCGTCAAACTCTATCTCTTTCGTATTCTCCAGGAATTGAGAAACTACTACCGGATATTCCTTGGAAACCTCAGCTGCCATCTTCAGGAAGTTTTCCAGCTCTTCATCATCGTAGCATACATTCATAGCAGCTCCGGAAAGCACGTAAGAGGGACGAACCAACACCGGATAGCCCACTTTCTCAACGAATCCTTTCACATCTTCGAGGCTGGTCAGCTCCTGCCATGCCGGCTGGTCGATGCCCAATTGGTCGAGCATAGCGGAGAATTTATTACGGTTTTCGGCACGGTCGATAGAAACCGGAGAAGTACCCAGTACAGGAACCGACTGGCGGTAGAGCTTCATTGCCAGATTATTCGGAATCTGTCCACCCACTGAAACAATCACTCCACGAGGTTGCTCAAGGTCGATTACGTCGAGTACGCGTTCAAAGGAAAGTTCATCGAAGTAGAGACGGTCGCACATATCATAGTCCGTAGACACTGTCTCGGGATTGTAGTTAATCATAATCGACTTATATCCCAGTTTGCGGGCAGTCTGCACGGCATTCACCGAACACCAGTCGAATTCTACAGAACTACCGATACGGTAAGCGCCCGAGCCTAATACGACTACTGACTTTTCATTCTTATAATAGTTCACGTCATAACCCGTTACGGCATACGTCATATACAGGTAATTCGTCAGTTCGGGATGTTCGGAAGCAATGGTGTTGATACGCTTCACGGCAGGCAGGATTCCCAAAGCCTTACGGTGAGCACGCACCATCAGGTTCTCTTTCTCCATATTTCCTTTCGGGTTCAGCACAAAGCGCGCTATTTGGAAGTCGGAGAAACCTAATACTTTTGCCTCACGCATCACATCAGCAGGAATATCTTCTACCTTATTATATGTACAAAGCTTAGCTTTATAGTCTACTATATTTTTCAGTTTACCTAGGAACCACGGGTCTATTTTAGTAAGTTCGTGGATACGCTCGATAGTATATCCTTCTTCCAAAGCCTGAGCCACAGCGAAGATACGTAAGTCGGTAGGACGGGACAACTCTTTATCGAGATCGTCAAAGTGCAGGTCATCGTTTCCTACGAAACCGTGCATGCCTTGTCCTATCATACGCAATCCCTTCTGGATAATTTCCTCGAACGAGCGTCCGATGGACATAATCTCTCCCACTGACTTCATGCTGGAACCAATTTCACGGGATACACCGGCAAACTTTGTCAAGTCCCAACGTGGTATTTTACAAATCAAGTAATCAAGTTGCGGAGCCACGTATGCCGAATTAGGGGTTCCCATTTCGCCAATCTGGTCGAGCGTATAACCCAGTGCCACTTTTGCAGCTACAAATGCCAAGGGATATCCCGTAGCCTTAGAAGCCAAAGCAGAAGAACGGCTTAAACGGGCATTCACCTCAATGACACGGTAATCATCTGTTTCTGAATTAAAGGCATACTGAATGTTACATTCGCCTACAATACCGAGGTGACGGATACATTTTGTAGAAAGGTCTTGCAGGAGTTTCAACTCTTCTTCATCGAGCGAACAAGTGGGAGCCACCACGATAGACTCACCGGTATGGATACCCAGCGGATCGAAGTTCTCCATGCTAGCCACGGTAAAGCAGTGGTCATTAGCATCGCGAATTACCTCAAACTCAATTTCTTTCCAGCCTTTCAACGATTCTTCCACAAGAATCTGCTTGGAGAAAGTAAATGAGCTCTCAGCCAATTTCAGGAATTCTTCTTTATCTTTGCAGATACCGCTTCCCAAACCGCCAAGCGCGTACGCCGAACGAACCATTACAGGGAAGCCGATGCGTTCTGCCGCAGCCAGTGCATCTTGCATATTTTCCACAGCCTGGCTCACCGGTGTCTTCATGTCGATTTCGTTGAGCTTCTTCACGAAAAGGTCGCGGTCTTCAGTGTACATAATAGCTTCAACGGAAGTACCTAGCACTTTCACTCCATACTTGTCTAGAATGCCTTGTGTATATAGCTCAGCACCACAGTTTAAAGCTGTTTGTCCACCGAAAGCCAACAGAATACCGTCGGGACGTTCCTTCTTAATTATTTCTTCTACGAAATACGTAGTGACGGGAAGGAAATACACTTTGTCAGCAATTCCTTCGGAAGTTTGAATGGTTGCAATATTCGGATTCACCAATACCGAATTGATACCTTCTTCTCTTAAAGCTTTAAGTGCTTGCGAACCGGAATAGTCGAACTCTCCGGCCTGTCCGATTTTGAGTGCTCCGGACCCCAAAACGAGGACTTTCTTTATTTCCTTTTCCATTTCAAAATGTTGTTATTATAAATTTGTTATTCTTTATATTTTTGCTGTGTCTATACAAAAAAAATGCGTTATCCTCAAACAAGGATTAACGCACTACTAAAAATATCGTCGTTGAAGAAATAAGAAGAAACACATATCCTCCGGCTGAAACACATCCGAATGAAGGTAATATTTACTTCTAATTTCCTGCTGATTCATCGTTTTCTAAAAATTTGTGCAAAGTAACGACTTATTTCTATAATTACAAAACATTCAGGAAAGATTCTTAGGAGATTTTATCTAATTAAATAGGTCTTAGTCCTCCTACATTTCACAACTCCACATAGCACTCCTATCCCTCCCCCACCGACCAGCACCCCCAGATACCATTTACTCCTCTGTACAGGCTGTGTTACGATTTCTTCCTGATGCCGCCGGACCACTTTATCTTCTATTTTCACTGAATCTACCCACAAATATCACTATCCCCACCATCAAAAGAAGACTTCCTCCTTGCCTCATCCAAGCTTGGACATCAAAACACGGACAAGCCTTAGCTGCTACTTCACGGTGACCAAACACCTTATTAATAGGATACTCCTTCATGAGTTGGTCTACCAACTTTCTCATAGCCTTTTCCTGAGCTGGTGTGCGAGTATCCACAGGATTTCCTGCTGCATCCAATCCACCAATATAGCAAATGCCCACACTATTTCGGTTGGCAGGATACATATAAGCGTGTCCACTTTTGCGAAACTTCCCCGTTAAAGTAACAAAGCCCTAAACTCAAAACTTAGGCGTGAATCTATTCCGGTTCACGCCTTGTTTACAATAATTCCAATTTATTTCACTTCAATCAATTATTATTTCCTAAAACTGCCTACCTTTGACTAACTATTAATACACCTTTTCAGGCATGAAGAAGCAACTCACAGAAATGTCACGGCAAGAGCTATGGCAGCTTTTACCCATTATTCTAACCGAGCATAAAGAATATTGGGCTCAGTGGTTCGTGGAAGAAGAGACCTTACTTCGGCATACATTGCCCATGAATAATATTACACGCATCAGCCACATCGGAAGTACTGCTATCCCGGGAATTTGGGCTAAGCCCATCATTGACATACTTGTAGAAAGTAAAAAAGGGCGAAGTCTATCAGATATGAAGCAATACATTCTCCAGACCGGATATATATGCATGGCTGAAACAGAAAATAGAATATCTTTCAATAAGGATTACACTTTACAGGGCTTCGCGGATAGAGTGTTTCATCTGCATCTACATTATGAAGGAGACAACGACGAACTATATTTTAGAGATTACTTAAATAAACATCCAAAGATTGCCAAAGAATACGAATCACTAAAAGTGAAACTATGGAAACTATATGAACACGATAGGGATACTTATACTGAACACAAAACGGAGTTTATAAAGCTATGTACTTCGCATGCAAAAGAACAGATGTCCATCTGACATAAACGACTATTTATACAGGGACGTAAAAGAATAGAATACAAAAAGATACCCGTTATTATCTTTTTTTGTAATTTTGTACTCACATTATTAAAAACAAGGAAAATGGGAAAAGAAAAAATCATGTTGACAGGCGACCGTCCAACCGGTAAGCTACATATAGGACACTACGTAGGTTCACTCAAACGCAGGGTAGAACTCCAAAATACAGGTTCTTTTGAAAAGATGTTTGTATTCATTGCCGACGCACAGGCATTGACGGATAATATAGATAATCCCGAGAAAGTGCGCCAGAATGTTATCGAAGTGGCACTTGACTATTTGGCCTGTGGACTGGACCCGTCAAAGTCGACAATCTTTATCCAATCACAAATTCCGGAATTGTGTGAACTTACCTTCTATTATATGGATCTTGTTACGGTATCGCGTTTGCAACGGAATCCGACGGTAAAAACAGAAATTCAAATGCGTAACTTCGAAACGAGCATTCCTGTAGGATTCTTCACTTACCCCATCAGTCAGGCAGCGGATATTACCGCCTTCCGCGCTACAACTGTTCCCGTGGGCGAAGACCAGGAACCGATGCTGGAGCAAGCACGTGAAATTGTACGCCGTTTCAATTATATTTATGGGGAGACTTTGGTAGAACCGGAAATTCTATTGCCGGACAATGCTGCGTGCCTCCGCCTGCCGGGAACAGATGGAAAAGCCAAGATGAGCAAATCCCTGGGAAATTGCATTTACCTGTCGGAAGAACCGGACGAAGTCCAAAAGAAAATCATGAGTATGTATACCGACCCCGGACATATCCGCGTACAAGATCCGGGAAAGATTGAGGGTAATACTGTATTCACTTATCTCGATGCTTTCTGCCAACCGGAACATTTCGAACGCTATCTCCCCGATTATCCAAACTTGGACGAACTGAAAGCTCACTATCAACGCGGCGGTCTGGGAGATGTAAAAGTGAAACGTTTCCTCAATGCCATCATGCAAGAGATGCTGGAACCTATCCGCAATCGCCGGAAAGAGTTCAGCAAAGATATCCCGGCTGTCTACGAAATGCTACGGCAAGGATGCGAAGTGGCGCGCGCCGCTGCTGCCGACACGTTGTCGGACGTGAAGAAAGCAATGAAAATTAATTATTTCGATGATAAAGAATTGATTGCTGAGCAAGTAAAACGCTTTTCAGTAATATAATTTATAGTAAAGACACTTAGAAGCTTAGGCTTAAAAAAATAAAAGCTTGCCCTGTATAACTAACTTAAAAGGGCAAGCTTTTTTATAGGTGACAAGGCAATAATTTGCCGCTTTCACTACTGCTGGTTAGCATTAGCTGACTCAACCAATACCACCCGATTCAGGATAGGCTGACCGAATTTGTCTACGCCACCACCTGCATCCACAGACAATCTGTCGCGGGAAATACCGAATTTATTAACCAGCACATCCACAACGGCTTGAGCACGTCTCAAGCTAAGTTGCTTGTTAAACGACGGCGTACCAGTATAAGAGTCAGCATACCCATTAACCGTATAAGTCATGTTCGGGAACTGTTTCATCTTCTCAGCAAGATAAGACAAGTTCATTTCTGCGCGCGGAGAAATGGTAGCAGAACCGATATTGAAGAATACAGTGCGGGGAGCAATAGCGGCATCAGTTACCACAACTGCCTCTTCCGTAATTTCAGTGGTCGGCTGACTCTGTGCCTCAGCCAATTGTTGCTGCAAGTTCATGTTGGCAGCCGCCATGGCATTCATCTGGTCTCTCATCTGTTGCAATTCGATTTCAGAAATAAGTTGAGGCATTGGACGTTGGAATCCACGACCGGGGAAATAATAGGTCAGACCGGCTGTAACAGCAAGGATACCGTCGTAGTCGCGTTTGCCACTATGTTGACCGTCAAATTTTCCTTCCAGTCCCACTGCACTCATTTCTATGTTCAAGTCCACTGCATTCGACAGACGGAAACGGTGGATGATACCGGCATTCATGGTGAAAGCTTCGCGATGAGGTGTGGAGTAAGAATGGGTGAAACCGGCTCCCAAATAAGGAATGATTTCATATACGCGGTCCGGGTTGTAGCCTCCGAAAAGCGCACTTAGGTTGAACATGATGTCACCGTGGAGATTCATGTAATCCCATTTTTGTTTATAAGTTCCGTTAGCTAAAGGACCACCTTTAACGTAATTTCCTGTTTCATTATAAGTATAACCTTTGGCTTGAAGTCCGCTATATTGTAAACGTAGTCCCAGTCCCGGAGTGAACCATTTACCGAGGGCAACGTTCAAAGTGGGACTGATACGATCTCTAAATTTCCCCACATGATCATCATTTCCAAATAAAACTTGAGCACCACCTCCCAGAGAGAAGAACCAATTATCCCAAAAAGGATTAGTCAGGACCTGGTATTTGTCTTGTACTTGGATAACTTCATATCCGGTCACAGTCATAGTTTGCTGCGCCGAAGCGACAGCCGTTACGCCGGCAAATGCCAGCATCATTAGAATCTTTTTCATATACCTAATAGTTAAGTGGTTATTATAATTCTTTCTCTATTCAACTGTCTAAATAACACGAACACCACTAAAAGGTTTTAAAAAAACGAGATTTTAATATTTTGGGAGAGAACAATGGGGAAAGGGGGAGAGAAGGTAAAGGAGTTAGGCGACATCCTCACTCCTTTACTTAAAAAGCTTTTCTATCTCTTCTTCCTTGATAGTAGCCAACACCACACGACCATCAGGAGTATAATTAGGAGAAGAGCAAGCAAAGAGATTATCTACTAAATTCACCATTTCTTCATGAGTCAGTACTTGTCCGTAAACGATAGCAGCTGCACGAGCAAGGGTAAGAGCCAGGATATTCTGTATTTCTTCTTTCACATCGTTACCCTTTTCCATAGCCGTGTGGAGCATATTCCGCACTAGTTCTACAGGATTGAGTCCATCAATTCCCGAAGGGACACCGTTGATAGCATAACTTCCGCCCCCTAAATTAGTGAGGTCAAAGCCAACAGCTGACAAATCCTCCTGAATGCTCTGTAGCATGGTAGCCTCAGAAGCGGGAAGTTGCAGAATTTCGGGAAAGAGCACTCCCTGGGACATACCTTGCTTCTGCTTAATCTGAGTGATATAACGGTCGAACAAAACACGAACGTGTGCCCGATGCTGATCAATCAGCATCAATCCAGACTTCACCGAAGTGAGTATAAAGCGTCCTTTAAACTGCAGATGTAAGTTACCTCTTCCAGCAGAAGGCTCACCAGAATATAAATTTCCCGCTTCTTCTGAGAATTCTTCTACTGTCGGAACCAAAGGTTCTTCCAGCTCGAATTCTGGCTCGGCAACAGGCTGATTCATCTTGCTAGCTTTCTCTAATCCACCATAAAGATTCTCCCATTCCACCTTAGGACGGCTATAATTGTAGTTCCCTCCTCCAGACACACCGCTACTTGAAGCCTTAAAAGGATTGAAGTCTGTATTATAATGTACCTGTGGCGGCTGTGGGGGCAGCGACTGCTCAAAAACCGGAATGTCCGGCATGTCTTCCGTATCGAAGTCGATGGAGGGCACAGCGTTGAACTTGCCCAAGGATTCCTTGACGGCAGCAGAAAGTATCTGCCAGATAGCTTGCTCATTCTCAAACTTAATCTCCGTCTTGGTCGGATGGATATTGACATCGATACTAGCCGGAGCCACTTCGAAATAAATGAAATAAGAAATCTGCTCTCCAGCAGGAATCAACTGCTCATAAGCATCCATTACAGCTTTATGAAAATAGGGATGACGCATATAGCGTCCATTGACAAAAAAGTATTGATGCGCCCCCTTTTTGCGAGCTGTTTCAGGCTTTGCCACATAGCCTGAAACTTTAATCATTGTAGTATCCACCTCTACACTGAGAAGCTGTTGGTTAAGCTTCTTTCCGAAAATAGCCAGAATACGTTGGCGCAAAGGCGACACTGGAAGATTGAATACTTCCGAATCATTGCTATAAAGTGAAAAAGCAACATCCGGATGGACAAGAGCTATCCGCTCAAACTCTGCCAGAATGTTGCTGAGCTCAGTGGAGTTGGCTTTAAGAAACTTGCGGCGTGCAGGCACATTGAAGAAAAGATTCTTCACTGAAAAATTGCTTCCCTTGGGACATGACACGGCTTCCTGGCTCTCCAGTTTCGAGCCTGCCAGAACAATCTTGGTTCCAAGCTCTTCATTCTCGGGCCGGGTTTTCAGTTCCACTTGTGCCACTGCTGCGATAGATGCCAGCGCCTCTCCGCGGAATCCCATGGTACGCAAAGAGAAAAGGTCCGCCGCCTCTCGGATTTTAGAAGTGGCATGCCGCTCGAAGGAAAGGCGGGCGTCCGTTTCAGACATTCCTTTTCCGTCATCGATAACCTGTATACACGTCTTTCCGGCATCCGTCACCAGTACATGAATGTTGCGGGCTTCCGCATCAATGGCATTTTCTACCAACTCTTTGATGACAGAAGCAGGACGCTGTATCACTTCTCCGGCTGCAATCTGGTTGGCAACCGAATCGGGTAACAAATGAATTATATCGCTCATAGGTGAACAAGATTAAAATGCCCAACTCCCCGTCTGCAAATAATGCCACAGGAAGAGAAGCAAACCGATTATAATAAGTACTACACCCAAATGGAGAGGCTTGCGTCCACTCTCTTTGCGACGTTTCAGATGAGTAGTCCCTTCGACAAACTTTCCACGAATGTCTTCAGGAGAAAATTCTTTCTCAGGAAGTATGCCCAACTCCCGTTTAGCCTTCTCTTCCATCTTTTCGAGCTTTTCTTTCCGCTCGTCTACATAAATATATTGGTGATTGAAGCGACGTGGCTTCCTCATACTAAACATTCCCATAGTTTTACTTCATATTAATTAAATCACGTTTTGGCAAATTTACCCGTTTTCGAGTAGATTTCTGCAAAGTTTCCCCTGCTTTTTTTCCACGCCAATTGAATATATCTTCCTTATTCAGAGGACGAATATAGTCGAACCATACAAAAGTAGGCAAGCGGAGTTTCTCTGGAGGAATCTGATCCATAGGATAAAGAATGCCATTGGATTTTCCTATCATCTTCGCCTTCTCCATCTTACGATCTTTGAGATAAAGATGCAGCAAACTTCCTTCGCTAGTGTTGAAACCTATCATGGTGCTGTCTTCTTCTTCGGGGAAGAAAGCTATCTGCACATTACCAATTACCTCGACACGACGCATGTCTCCATTCTCGAAGTAGGCTTTCATTTCTTTACCGGACACTTGATTGTAGTGAATGCTATCTTTCTGCTCTACGGTGAGTGCTTGATTGATAATGTGTGCCCAGTCAATGGTACTGTCGTTCATGTAGACTTTGATTTCTTCACCCAGCAGTTGCTGTCCCTGATTCCAGAGGATGGGGTCATAATACATAGTCATGCAAGAATCTCTCGTATCATACACCAATGAATCGCACACCCCCTGGACATCAGTACGATACATGCGCACTTTGTGATAGGCTTTTGTCAGACGATAAATAGAGTCGGTCTGCAAATTATAGGTTATCAACTGGAAAGTATCTGCATGCATAAAGAGGCTGTCACCTTGAGAATAGTCGATGGCAACAGCGCGTTTTGTAGCGAGGGCGGAGTCTGTAAGTTCGTTGTAAAAGCAATAATCCCCGGTGAGCATGTTACGATTGATGCTATCTGTCATGCGTACATTGTCGAAGGCTTCTCCATAACCTAAGATACGATCATAAAAGAGGCTGTCACCAGTCAGTTTTTTCCCCTGGTTGGTGAGGACAGAGCGGTCGAGCAACTCTGCCTGTTCAGTGATGGTGTTGTATACTCCCCGCTCAGAGTAAATATGATTATTATCGCTCACGATGTTAGAAGGACCAAGGATAGTTGCAATCTTCACTTCCGTATTATACTTCAGAGTATCCGAAGTAAGCACAAATTTGGGATTTACCAGTTTCACATCATGGTTGAACACCGACTGTTTGGTGGCAGGACTATATTCTCCCCAATCGGAAGTGAGCACGTTTTCTTCGTCCATCAGTGTTCCGCCTTCAAAATAATAACCAAGGTCATAGAGGCGGTCATAATTGAGGCTATCCGTGAGCAAAGTGGTATTACGGTTAATCATTTTCACGTTGTTGCGAAGCTGGGCTATCTGTGTCATACCATCATAATAGAGGTAATCCCCATAAATAAATAAGGTGTCACCCTGCTCCATCCGAACATTGTTGAATGCCTCCACAGAGTTGGTCTTTTCATAAATCAAAGCGCTGTCACAATACATATACATACTATCGTGGCGCAACTTGACCGACCCTATGAGCACTTGCACATCAGGCCGTTCCATCTTATCTGCCTGTCCCCTATCGGCATGCAGCAAGTATACTTTAGTCTTTTTATTCTCCGGGTCTATTTTTTCCTGGGGAGAACCGGGTCTCACCTGAGCCAAAATACCTATACCAAACAGGCATAGAAAGCCTGCAAGGAGCCATCTATGCCTGTCGTGTTGTTTCAGGTTGTTTCTTTTCTGTTTCAGCATATAGAATCAAGCTGTTATTTTTAGTTTTATTCCTTCACCCATCCCGGGTATTTAAAGTCACACTTCTTCCAATTTTCGTTGATACGGACATAAGTGTGTTTCTGCTTTTCCAGAATCCACTTGTGTAGCATCTGTTCGCGGCGCTTATCCATCACAATATCTTTCAGATTCTGATAGTCATCGGCAATAGTCGCCTTGTGTCCGTTAATCCTTGCTTTCAGCTTCACAATGGCACACACTTCTTTACCATCTTTTTCGTTTACCATAGTAAAAGCTTTGGATATTTCGCCCACATTCATCTTATCTACTACTTTCGCCACATCTTGAGGCAAGTCCTGCATTTCAAATTTAGAAGTAGTGATACCTGTATTGGGATTAGCATTTACCATCAAACCATGATTGTTTCTCGTATCTTTGTCTTGAGAAAGCACCGAAGCAGCTTCATCAAAAGTGAATTTATTAGTGCGGATGTCATCGGCAATGGAGTCTAACCGCAAACAGGCTTCCTTCAATTCTTTATCAGAAACTTTTGGGCGGAGCAGAATGTGGCGTGTATTGACACGGTCGCCTCGTTTTTCAATGAGCTGGATGATGTGGTAACCAAATTCAGACTCTACTATTTTAGATACTTTCTTGGCATCCTGCAAACTGAAGGCAACAGCAGCATAAGCCGGGTCCATCATACCTTTTCCCATAAAACCGGTTTCACCTCCTTTTAAAGCAGAACCCTTATCTTCGGAATACAGACGCGCCAAGGTAGAAAAGTCGATTTCGCCTTTTTGCACGCGGTCGGTATATTCACGTAAACGCCTTTTCACATCTTCAAGCTCGGAAATAGGAATTTTGGGCTGCAACATGATGATTTGCACTTCCACTTGGGTAGGTACGTATGGGATACTGTCCTGTGGCAAGTCTTTAAAGTAACGGCGCACTTCGGCAGGCGTCACTTTTATTTCGCCCACCAGTTTCTGCTGCATTTTCTGAACCGTCAATCCATCACGGGCATTCTCACGCAGAACTTCGCGAATCTGTGTACTGGTCTTATTAAAATATTCTTCTACCTTTTCCTGCGTACCGATATTCTGAATGTACATATTCATCATATAATCCACTCTCTGTATAATTTCTGATTCGGGCACCTCGATACTATCAAGCTTGGCCTGGTGCAAGAATAGTTTCTGCACCGCGATTTCTTCCGGAATCACGCAATAAGGATCCCCATCAAACCTACGTCCTTCATATAGTGCACTCATACGTGCTTCTTCCACATCCGATTTCAAGATGGCTTCGTCGCCTACAACCCAGACCACCTCATCAATTACGTTGTCTTGTGCGTGTGTTGCTACGCCAGCAAATAAA
>JAUUNK010000100.1 GCA_030844565.1 Bacteroides ovatus | reverse complement strand
TCAACCAAAAACAGCGATAAGACACCAAAGAGTCAACCTAAGTCAGGTTATGACAGGGGCGGTTTAACATCTCTTTAAAACAATAATAGTTATGGAAATAAAAAGTAAATTTGACCACTGTAACATCAATGTTACCAACCTCGAACGCAGCATTGAATTTTATGATAAAGCGCTGGGACTAAAAGAACATCACCGTAAGGAAGCTGCCGACGGTTCTTTCGTTTTGGTATACCTGACCGACAATGCCACAGGCTTCTTACTGGAACTTACCTGGCTCAAAGATCACCCCGAGCCCTATCAATTGGGAGAAAATGAAAGCCACTTATGCTTTCGGGTTGCAGGAGACTACGAAGCTATCCGCCAGTATCACAAAGAAATGGACTGCGTTTGCTTCGAAAATTTAGCGATGGGGCTATATTTCATTAACGACCCGGATGATTACTGGATTGAAATACTTCCTCAAAAATAATCTATCCGGACCCTATAGCCTTTATTCATACAGGGAGAAAGAAAAGAAGAACCTTATTTTTTATGGCGACTGGCTCTCTTTCTCCTGATTTCCGCTTTCATCTTGGCAGCACCGGAACCATGCAAGCCTTTTATATAGGTCGCCTTTTTAGCCTTTGTCTTCACCTTTTCTTCTTTTTTCGGCCCGTCTTTTTTACCTTTAAAAACGATACCTCCCATCATAGCTTCTTCTATACTCATATATTCTTCTGATTATATTTATTTTAATTTTCCGTCGGCAAAGATACGCCTTTTCCACGAATTATTTATCTTTGTCTCCTCAACAACACTGATAATGTGATGGAAACAAACCTACTTTCTCCTGAGTATGACCCGATGGGAGCTGCCATAGCCGACTATTTCAACCGCCACCGGGCAGAACGCCTGCGTGTGTTCTCTTCCCAATTTGAGGAAGACGAAATCCCCGTAAAACAACTTTTCCGCACCTTCTCCCACATGCCAGCATTGGAAAAAACAGCATTGCAACTGGCAACCGGACGGATACTCGATGTAGGCGCAGGAAGCGGATGCCATGCTCTCGCCCTGCAAGAAATGGGGAAAGAGGTATGCGCCATCGACATCTCCCCTCTCTCGGTAGAAGTGATGAAAAAGCGGGGAGTCAAAGAAGTACAGCTTGCCAACCTTTTCGATGAAAAGTTTGATGAAACATTTGATACTATCCTTCTACTTATGAATGGTTCCGGCATCATCGGAAAGTTGAACAACATGCCGACATTCTTTAAAAGGATGAAACGGCTGCTGCGTCCGGGAGGATACATACTCATGGATTCCAGCGACCTGAGTTATCTTTTCACAGAAGAAGACGGTAGCATGGTTATCGACTTGGCAGGAGACTATTACGGAGAGATAGACTTTCAAATGCAATACAAAGAAATAAAAGGAGAACCTTTTGATTGGCTTTATATCGACTTCTCTACACTTAATATTTATGCGGCAGAATATGGATTTAAAGCAGAATTGGTTAAAGAAGGAAAACATTATGACTTCCTAGCAAAGCTAAACCTCCTCCCTTCTTAGCCATACAACTAAGAAAGAAGGAGAATTACATCTTAACTCTTAATACTTATACGAAGCAGTATCTCCCCCTGCTTCCTTTCCAAAGTTTTCTCTTTAGATAATTATTCTAGGTTCTTTCTGTCTTGTAAAACATTGGGCAAGCAAGGCTGCAAAAGGAGTATCATATACACGGGCATGCTGTTTGCAGCCTTTTACGCAGGCACAACATTTAATACACTTCTCCGGATCAGTATGCAACTCATCTCCTTTATTGATGGCTTGCGTAGGACATTGTAACACACAGGCTCCACAATGATTGCAAAGACTTTCATCTTCTACCTTCGGCGTGCGAGGGAGAGGAACTCCACTTTTACGCAAAGCAATCACCTTCCGAAGAAAGCGGACCAGAGGAAAGAAAGGCTGTCTCGGACGGGCAATCTTACTGACATCTACTGGGTAAAGCATATCAATATCCGCTGCCGATTTTATCTTGACAGCGATTTTCTTTCCAAAATCTTCTGCAAACTCTAAGTCTTTGGTATCGGGACGCCCTTCAGCTATCGGATACTTTGAATTACTATAAGAATGCTCGCCAATAAATGTTGCTCCAGCTATAGTTTTGAAATCGTGGGATGAAGCAAAAGCGTCCAATTCTACCAATGCCTTCTCGTAAGCACGATTACCATAAACCACAACCAACACAACAGGCGAATTAGTGCCCGAAAGGGTCTGTAAACGTTCCATCGCCAGAGGAGCTACATGTCCTCCATAAACAGGGACTACGATAATAGCAAGAGAAGAAGGTGAAAGCACAGTTTCGGCAATTCCCTTCCGGGTAATATCGAGCGTCGTAATGTTAATTATACCCGTAGCCCGAACAATTGACTCACCTACTTGTTTAGATGTATGGGTAGGCGAGAAATAAATAAGATAAACACTATCAATTATCATATTTTATTCTTTTTAGTGAGCAAATATACACTTTTAGAAGGAAAAAAATGATTAATTGCTTATCAAACCAAAAATATTTATTATCTTTGCGGCGTTGAAACATTCCACGATTCAACAATTATCCCTGATTCATATAAAAGGAAATAAGCGTATGTTCGCATATTGTGTGACTTAATACCACAATAATGTCGTTCATATTTCAGCAAATAAGAAAACATTAACAACAACTTAGTATACTATATGTATAACATCATTCAACTGAACGACAAAGATTTGTCGGAACTGCAAACTATTGCCCTCGAATTGGGTATCAAAAAAACAGACTCATTTAAGAAAGAAGACCTTGTTTACAAAATCCTCGATGAACAGGCCATTGCAGGAGCTACTAAAAAAGTAGCCGCTGAAAGACAAAAAGAGGAGCGCAAAGAAGAAAAAAAGAAACGTTCACGTGTAACGGTTAAGAAAGAAAATAAAGTATTTTCGGCAAATAAGGAGGGAGAGATTACCAAAACAGACGATGCTGCACCCGTAGCAAAAGCACAAAACACTCCTAATGCAGAAGAAAGCAAGCAAGAACCGGAAACGCTGGCAACCGAACCTCAAGCCGCAGCTACACCAGCGGCTCCTGCAAAAAGAAAAGTAGGACGCCCCCGTAAGAATCCACTTCCCGCAGAGAATAAGACAAAAGAACCTACTCCTGCCGAAACCGCAGTTCCTACTCCAACATCCGCTACAGAAAAACCCCAAGCCTCAAAATCAGAAACAAACCAAACAGTAGCAGAAAACAAACCAGCCAACGAAAACAAACCTGTTGTTAAAGCTAAGAAAACTGCACCTGTCGTAGATGAAGAAAGCAATATCCTTTCTGAAGCAGACGGAGAAGACTTTATTCCTATCGAAGACCTTCCATCAGAAAAAATAGAATTACCGACTGAATTATTCGGAAAGTTCGAAGCTACAAAGGCAGAGCCCATAGCACCGGTAGCACCGGAACGTCCTGCTCAACAAATGCAACCGGCTCAACAGCCGCAACAACCACGCACACGCGTTATTCGTCCGAGAGAGAATACTACCAACAACAATAATAATTATCCCAATAACAACTATAACAATAACTATCAGCCACGGAATAATAATCCGCGCCTGCCTATACAGCAACGCCCGGCACCTCAACAAAATATGGTGGAAAACGGACCTGCTCCCCAAGAACAGCGTAGGATAGCAGAACGTGAAAGACAATATGAATTTGATGATATCCTCACCGGAACAGGTGTATTGGAAATCATGCAGGATGGTTATGGCTTTCTTCGTTCTTCTGACTACAATTATCTATCTTCTCCGGACGACATCTACGTATCCCAATCCCAAATTAAGCTATTTGGTTTGAAAACAGGAGACGTAGTAGAAGGTGTTATCCGCCCGCCAAAAGAAGGAGAGAAATATTTCCCCTTAGTGAAGGTATCCAAAATCAACGGACGTGATGCAGCTTTTGTACGCGACCGCGTACCTTTCGATCATCTTACTCCTCTCTTTCCGGACGAGAAGTTCAAATTATGTAAAGGTGGATACTCCGATTCTCTGTCAGCACGTGTAGTAGACTTATTCTCACCTATTGGTAAAGGACAACGTGCACTTATCGTAGCTCAACCCAAAACTGGTAAAACACTGTTGATGAAAGATATTGCCAACGCTATCGCAGCCAATCATCCGGAAGTATATATGATTATGTTACTGATTGACGAACGTCCTGAAGAGGTTACCGACATGGCTCGTAGTGTAAACGCTGAAGTCATAGCATCTACATTCGACGAACCGGCAGAACGCCACGTGAAGATTGCCGGTATCGTGTTGGAAAAAGCTAAAAGATTAGTAGAATGCGGACATGATGTAGTCATCTTCCTAGACTCTATTACCCGCCTGGCACGCGCCTACAATACAGTATCCCCTGCTTCCGGCAAGGTGCTCTCAGGTGGTGTGGATGCCAATGCTTTACATAAGCCTAAACGATTCTTCGGAGCTGCCCGTAATATTGAGAATGGAGGGTCACTGACTATTATAGCCACTGCTCTTATCGACACCGGTTCTAAGATGGATGAAGTAATCTTCGAAGAATTCAAAGGTACGGGTAACATGGAATTGCAGCTCGATCGTAACTTGTCCAACAAACGTATCTTCCCGGCAGTGAACATCGTAGCATCCAGCACTCGCCGCGACGACCTGTTGCTCGACAAACTCACTCTGGACCGTATGTGGATTTTACGCAAATACTTGGCAGATATGAATCCTATAGAAGCCATGGACTTCGTAAAAGACCGCTTGGAAAAGACAAAAGACAACGAAGAATTCCTTATGAGCATGAACAGTTGATTAGTCCTTAATTGAAAATAAATTGATAAAAAGAGCGAAGAATACTTGCTAGTCTTCGCTCTTTTTATTTCTTTTGCATCCAAACAATACAAAACAACTATTATTTAAACTTCTGTGAGACAATGCTACGGTAACATATTACTCCTGATAACAGGAATTTTATTCCCATTCATTCTTTATGCTCACTCCATTCCTGCAAATGAAGACCATCTGAACCGCCTGCAGACTCTCTCAGAAAACAATCTGGCTTATGCTACCACCCTACCCGCAGACAGCATTATTCTCTGGGTCAAGCAACTGGAACCGGAATTAAAAGAGAAACAAGACTACACGCGTATTTTCGAACTTAAACAATTGGTTATCGAAACCCATATTGCAAGAGGAAATATCAGCCTGGCACTGAACGACGCCCGCCTGATGTATGAACAGGCAAAAGCAATAAATCATCCTATCGGATTGGCACTCGCCTTTCGTGCCATCGGAGAAGTTTATCTTGGCTCGGCACGGCGCACCGAAGCAATAGAATCTTACAAGGAAGCCCTTCTGCTACTTGAGAAGACACCCGACACGGAGAACTACATCACCCAGACCCTGGCGAAATTTACTATTATCTTGCTCAACTCCGGTAAAACGGAAGAAGCATCCCCTTACTTAAAAGAACTGGAGCGTTTATGTAGCAAGAAGCCTGATGCCCCCATTAATTTCTATCCGGTGGGTTGCTATGCCCTTTACTATACCCAAAAAAGAGAATTGGACAAAGCTCTGACGTGCCTTCAAAAAACCAAAGCCCTCTGTGAGCAATACAACTATCATTACTACTGGAATTCTTATTATTACATAAATGCCAAATATCATTTGGCAAAAAAGGATTATCCGGGAGCTTTGGCAGAATATGATAGATTGTTGAATCAAACCCCGGTATCGGTATCCTACCAATATATGCAACTATTACAGGAACGTGCCAACATACTAGCACTTATGGGACGAATGGAGGAAGCTTGCTTAGCTTACGAAAAGATTAACATCCAAAAGGATTCTTTGGATGCCTTAAAATATGCCCAGCAAATTAATGAATTGCATACAATGTATCAGGTAGACCAAAAGGAAATAGAGAACCAATTCAAACAGAAAGAGATAACCCGTAAAAGCATAGCAGGAACTTTGCTATTATTGCTACTTATCGTCTTTTTCATTTTCCGCTTCCGTAAAGAAAACCAACGCCTCATTACTTCCCAGCAAGAACTGGAAAAAACTAAAAAACAGGTAGAAAACTCCATACGTACCAAAAGCCTTTTCCTGTCAAACATGAGCCATGAAATCAGAACTCCACTAAACGCGCTTTCCGGCTTCTCTTCTATCCTGACAGAAGAATCTGTAGACAACGAAACCCGGCAACAGTGCAATAGCATCATCCAGCAAAATTCGGAATTGTTACTCAAGCTCATCAACGATGTCATCGACCTATCGAGCCTGGAACTGGGACAACTCAAGTTCAAGTTCAAAGAATATGATGCAGTAACCATCTGCCGAAATGTCATCGATATGGTAGAGAAAATCAAGCAAACCAATGCCAATGTACAGTTTACTACTTCTTTGGAATCGCTCGAAATAGTCACCGACAGCTCGCGATTGCAACAACTCCTTATCAACTTGCTTATCAACGCAACCAAGTTTACCCCACAAGGTTTGATTATTCTTGAACTGCAAAAGCAAGACGAAGATACAGCCATATTCTCCGTAATGGACACAGGATGTGGAATACCATTGGAGAAGCAGGCTAAAATCTTTAACCGATTCGAGAAACTTAACGAAAATGCTCAAGGTACCGGTTTGGGACTTTCCATTTGCCAGCTCATTATCGAGCAAATGGGAGGCAAGATATGGATTGACTCAGAATATAAGGAAGGCGCGCGCTTCGTATTTACCCATCCCTTGCATGCTGCAATCTCTAACGAAAAGGAGGAAGACAAATGAAACGGCTGATATTATTCATCACCCTTTGGAGTTGTTTGCTCCTAGGATATGCCGCAACAAAAACTAACATTGACAGTCTGAGCCAGGCACTGCAAGTCCTTCCTCATGACACAACACGGTTGAACGTCCTCAGTTCCATCGCC
This sequence comes from Bacteroides ovatus, assembly GCA_030844565.1. Classification (GTDB taxonomy): domain Bacteria; phylum Bacteroidota; class Bacteroidia; order Bacteroidales; family Bacteroidaceae; genus Bacteroides; species Bacteroides ovatus_A. The sequence continues at coordinate 10,132 of JAUUNK010000100.1, read as the reverse complement.
AAAATAGAACAGAATAATATCAACTGTGTCATTTTCTCCGACTCCTTGCTGAAAGAAGCACTCTATCAGAAAAACCATAAATATGCAGCATTGGCAGCTTACTATCATTTGGTTTATTATTACAACCGTGCAGAAAGGGATAGTGTAATCAGATGGTTGAAAATAATGGAACCTCATGTGGAGAAGTCCGGTCTATGGGACTATTATTTCGATGCCCAACGTTTTCACATAGACCTCTGCACTTACAACGAAGAATATGAAAGGGCTATTGATGAAGCCCTCAAAATGCAAAAAAGAGCTCAGCACCTCAAAAACCACAGAGGATTAGTCGGTGCTTACCAATGCTTAAGCAATGCATATATTGGTTCACAACGTTGGGATGATGGCATCAAAGCACTAGAAGAAGCCCACCGTTTGCTCACCAGCAAAGACAATGCAGTGGTGCGCATCTCCGTACTCACCCAATTAGTATCCATCATGAAAGAAACCGGAGAAAACCACAAGCTTCTCCAATATTTGCAAGAGTTGGAAGAGATATTGACTGCCCATATTGCCGCTAATCCCTCCTTGAAAGAAAGTTTCTATGACGTTTTCATCTTCACCGAACTCTTTTATGCCCACTATTACCTGAACACCGACAATCCTCAAAAGGCCTACCAACATTTGGTAAAGTCAAAAGAATATCTGAATGAAAATACTTATTATATGTATCGCGTACTCTATTTCGATACATACGCCAGCTATTACGAATCCATTAAGGATTATGATCGGGCTGTTCCTACGCTTGACACCACTTTGCTCTTGCTAAAGAAGGATTATCCCAGCGACTATGCCGAGCAACTCCTGCAAAAAGCCCATTTGTGGGTAATCAACAAACAAGCAAAAAAAGCATTTCCACTCTACCAGGAAGCACTCCAAATCAAAGATTCTGCTGCTACTATGATTTCCAACATGCAGATGGAACAAATCAAGAGCAAATACGACCTTAAAAAATTCGAACTGGAACGTACCAAACTCAACAACGAGTGGAGGTTTATAGGGCTCAGTGTCATTGTCATCATACTGATTGTATCTTCCATCTTCATGTTCCGTGTGTTCCAAGTTCGTAAACAACTGCGACAGTCAGAAAACGAAATACGGAAAGCTATGCTCACCATGAAAGAAGCCAACGAGATTAAAAACCGTTTCCTCACCAACATGAGTTATAATATCCGTACTCCCCTCAATAATGTGGTAGGTTTCTCCCAATTCATTGCCAGTGAACCCGATATGCCGGAAGAACTTCGCAAAGAATACTCTGCCATCATACATCAAAGTACGAACATATTAATGAAACTTGTCAACGATGTGCTCGACCTCTCCCGCCTAGAGGCAGGCATGATGAAATTCCAGATACAAGAATACGATGTCATAGCGCTTTGCAACGATGCTTTGTATATGGCACGGATGCGGAACGAAAAGACAGCAATACGCATTTCTTTCCATACGGAAATCGAAATGCAAAACATAACCACTGACACCTCCCGGTTGGGACAAGCTCTAGTAAGTACTTTAGTTTACCCCAAAGAATGTCTCGACACAAGAGAAATCATATTTACCTTGACCTACAGCAAAGACCACCGCCAATTATGTTTCCGCATTACCAACAGCCCGCTTGCCGACCCGTTCTTCACCTCTCAGGAAACCACTATCCGGAATGAAATCAACCACTTGCTCCTGAAACATTTCGACGGAGACTATCTAGTACAAGAAAAAGCTCCCGAAGGTCCTACCATCATTTTCACCTATCCGCTAGATACTAAATCGGAATAGATAAATTCTAATTCCGTTTCCTCGTAAGGAAACGGTAGTGTCCTCTTAAGGAAACGACAATATCCCCGTAAGGAAACGGTTGTATCCTCGTAGAGATACGACAGTTTCCTTACGGGGGAAACAACAGGAAACTGCAACAATCTGAGGTGTAGTATCCTAGCCAAATAATCATTTGTTCAACGAATGTGAGGAAATTATGGTTTGGAAGCATTATCTTTGCAACCTACAAACCTAAACATTTGATTATTGATTATGTATACCAACAAACATATTTGGAATATCAGCTATCCGATATTGCTGAGCCTGCTGGCTCAGAACGTTATTAATGTCACCGACACCGCCTTTCTGGGGCACGTGGGAGAAGTGGCATTGGGCGCAGCTGCCATGGGAGGATTATTTTATATCTGTGTCTTCACCATCGCATTCGGGTTCAGTACCGGTTCACAGATTGTCATAGCACGCCGCAACGGAGAAGGAAGATACTCCGATGTCGGTCCCGTTATGATTCAGGGAGTAATGTTTCTTCTGGCAATGGCACTCCTGCTTTTCGGGCTGTCGAAAGCCTTCGGCAGCGACATCATGCACATACTTATTTCTTCACAATCTATCTTCGATGCTACTATGGAGTTTCTAGACTGGCGCATCTATGGGTTCTTCTTTTCTTTTATCAGCGTGATGTTCCGTGCTTTGTACATCGGTATTACCCGCACCAAAGTGCTTACCATCAACGCCATCGTCATGGCAATCACGAATGTGATTTTGGACTATGCGCTGATATTCGGTAAGTTCGGGATGCCCGAGCTTGGCATCAAAGGAGCGGCACTTGCTTCCGTGATAGCAGAAGGTGTATCCATTCTCTTTTTGATACTTTACACTTTCTTTACTGTCAACCTGAAGAAATACGGGCTTAATCATTTTCGTTCATTCGATGGTGCACTGCTTATGCGTATTCTTAGTATATCCTGTTTCACCATGCTACAATATTTCTTGTCGATGGGCACATGGTTTGTCTTCTTCGTTGCAGTGGAACGATTGGGACAACGCGAGCTCGCCATTGCCAACATTGTCCGAAGTATATATGTAGTCATGCTGATTCCCGTCAATGCCCTTGCTACCTCCACTAACAGTCTGGTAAGCAATGCCATCGGTGCGGGGGGTATCCGCCATGTGGTTCCTTTAATTAATAAGATAGCACGTTTTTCTTTCTTCATCATGCTGGTATTGGCAGGGCTCGTGGCGGCTTTTCCCCAACTCATGCTTTCCGTGTATACCAACGAAGCGGCGCTCATCGCCGAATCTATTCCTTCGGTCTACGTCATCTGTTGCGCCATGCTCATCGCCTCGGTTGCCAACATCGTATTCAACGGAATCTCAGGCACAGGAAACACACAGGCGGCTCTTATCCTGGAGACAATCACCATTGTCATCTACGGCTCGTATATTATTCTGATTGGAATGTGGCTGAAAGCTCCTATCGAAATCTGCTTTACCATTGAGATATTGTATTACACACTCTTGTTGGTTCTGAGCTATATTTATCTCAAAAAAGCAAAATGGCAGAATAAAAAGATATAAATACAAGAGATTTTTGTACTTTTGCGCCTTGATAATCAGCCCATGGAGCAAAGAGCCGTCCGGTGGCATGTAATTTATAATTAGTAATTCGTAATTCAACAAGTATGTTCGATAATTTAAGCGAAAGACTCGAGAGGTCGTTTAAGATTCTGAAAGGTGAAGGCAAAATCACCGAAATCAACGTGGCAGAGACACTGAAAGACGTACGCAAAGCCCTACTGGACGCCGACGTCAACTATAAGGTGGCAAAGACTTTCACCGACACGGTGAAAGAAAAGGCATTGGGGCAGAACGTGCTCACAGCCGTAAAGCCCAGCCAGTTGATGGTAAAAATCGTACACGACGAACTTACCAGCTTGATGGGAGGAGAAACGTCAGAAATCAATATCAACGCCCGCCCGGCAGTCATTTTGATGTCCGGTCTGCAAGGTTCCGGTAAGACTACTTTCTCCGGAAAACTGGCACGGATGCTGAAAACCAAAAAGAACCGCAAGCCTTTGCTGGTAGCGTGCGACGTTTACCGCCCTGCCGCAATCGAACAGTTGCGTGTGCTTGCCGAGCAAATCGATGTCCCCATGTATTCCGAGCCGGACAGCAAAAATCCGGTGGAGATAGCAGAGAACGCCATTAAGGAAGCCAAAGCAAAAGGATATGACCTTGTTATCGTCGATACTGCCGGACGTCTGGCCATAGACGAGCAGATGATGAACGAGATAGCCGCTATCAAAGAAGCTATCCAACCGGATGAGATATTGTTCGTTGTCGACTCTATGACCGGTCAGGACGCTGTGAACACCGCTAAAGAATTCAACGACCGCCTGGACTTTGACGGAGTAGTGTTGACCAAACTCGACGGTGACACCCGTGGTGGTGCCGCTCTTTCCATCCGTTCGGTAGTCACTAAACCTATTAAATTCGTCGGTACAGGCGAAAAACTGGATGCTATCGACCAGTTCCACCCCGCGCGTATGGCAGACCGTATCCTCGGGATGGGTGATATTGTGTCGTTGGTAGAACGCGCCCAAGAGCAATATGACGAAGAAGAGGCCAAACGCTTGCAAAAAAAGATTGCCAAAAACCAATTCGACTTCAATGATTTTCTGGGACAGATTGGCCAAATCAAGAAGATGGGTAACCTGAAAGAATTGGCATCCATGATACCCGGTGTGGGAAAAGCCATTAAAGACCTCGATATTGACGATAACGCCTTCAAGAGCATCGAAGCTATCATCTACTCCATGACTCCGGAAGAGCGTACACACCCTGAAATTTTGAACGGTTCGCGCCGCACACGTATCGCCAAAGGTAGTGGAACGACTATCCAAGAGGTGAACCGCTTGCTGAAACAATTTGACCAGACTCGTAAAATGATGAAAGCGATGACCAGCAGCAAGATGGGTAAGATGATGACAAAAATGAAACACTAACCAACTTCCCTTTAATACTATAGAAATGATGACACTTATAGACGGAAAAGCCATCTCCGAGCAAGTGAAGCAAGAAATTGCAGCCGAAGTGGCGGAAATTGTAGCACAAGGTGGCAAGCGCCCACACCTGGCAGCTATCTTGGTGGGGCACGACGGCGGAAGCGAAACGTATGTTGCAGCTAAAGTAAAAGCCTGCGAAGTTTGCGGTTTCAAGTCTTCACTGATTCGTTACGAAAGCGACGTGACGGAAGAAGAATTGCTTGCCAAAGTACGCGAGCTGAACGAAGATGCCGACATAGATGGATTCATCGTACAACTTCCCCTGCCCAAGCACATTTCTGAGCAGAAAGTTATCGAAACCATCGACTATCGCAAAGACGTGGACGGGTTCCACCCCATCAACGTAGGACGCATGTCTATCGGTCTCCCTTGCTATGTCTCGGCTACCCCGAACGGTATCCTTGAACTGTTAAAACGTTACAATATCGAAACTTCCGGTAAGAAGTGCGTAGTGTTGGGACGAAGTAATATCGTAGGAAAACCGATGGCTGCCCTCATGATGCAAAAGGCTTATCCGGGTGATGCTACGGTAACCGTATGCCACAGCCGCTCGAAGGACTTGGTGAAAGAATGCCAGGAAGCCGACATCATCATCGCAGCTTTGGGACAACCCAACTTTGTAAAGGCGGAGATGGTAAAAGAAGGAGCGGTGGTTATAGATGTAGGTACCACCCGCGTGCCGGACGCTACCAAGAAGTCAGGATTCAAACTGACAGGAGACGTGAAGTTCGATGAAGTAGCTCCGAAATGTTCATACATCACGCCTGTTCCGGGCGGTGTAGGTCCGATGACTATCGTATCGTTGATGAAGAACACTCTTTTGGCTGGCAAAAAGGCCATTTACCAATGAAATACATTCCTTTTTTAGTGATATGGTTTCTCTCTTTTTCCTGCACCTCAAAGTCGCAGGAAAAGGGAGATTCCTTAACTACTTATGCCGACAGCGTAACTGCTGCCACGAACAAATTCTTCCCTGACACCCTTACCCTTCTTTTTGCCGGTGACCTGATGCAGCATCAGACACAAATTAATGCTGCGCGTACATCTAAAGGATATGATTACTCCCCCTGCTTTCAATACGTAAAAGACCACATCAACAGTGCCGATTGGTCAATCGGCAACCTCGAAGTTACGCTGGGAGGAAAGCCCTACCAAGGCTACCCCACCTTTAGTGCTCCCGACGAATATCTCACTGCTATCCACGAAGCGGGTTTCAACGTGCTGGTTACAGCCAACAACCACTGCCTGGACAAGGGACAAAAAGGTTTGGAACGTACCATTCATATACTCGACTCACTACGCATACCCCGCGCCGGAACTTACCGCAACGCCGAAGAGCGGGAGAAGCTTTACCCCCTTTTATTGGAAAAAAAGGGATTTCGCCTCGCCCTGTTGAATTATACGTATGGAACAAATGGAATTGAAGTAACTCCTCCTAACATGGTAAACTATATCGATACTGCCGTAATAATAAAAGATATTAAAGAAAGCCACAAGCTTTCTCCCGATGCCATCCTCGCTTGCATACATTGGGGAGACGAATATCATTCCTTGCCCAATAAATCACAAAAGTCGCTGGCAAACTGGTTGCTGGAGAAGGGAGTAACACACATCATCGGCTCCCATCCCCATGTAGTGCAACCCATCGAACTGAGGCAAGACAGTATCAGCGGAAAGAAGCATTTGGTGGTCTACTCTTTAGGCAACTTTCTCTCCAACATGTCCGCCCGGCACACGGATGGAGGATTAATAGTAGAAATGAAATTAGTGAAAGACAGCACTGGTACCCGATTGGCCGATTGCGGATATAATCTTGTATGGGTGGCGCGCCCTGCCACCTCTGGAAAGAAAGTGCACCAATTGATTCCTATCCCCGTTTCTCCGGATTCCTTGACGACCGACTCTTACGGTCTTTCCCAGGGAGCCCGCCAACGGAAGGAACTCTTTGTTAAAGATAGTCGGAAACTGTTTAAAGACAACAACGTAGGAATCGAGGAAAAGAACATTTGCAATTAACCTTTTAAAACTATATACGTATGAAGCACATCTACGTTCTCTGCTTCCTCCTTCTTCTTACAATAGCATATTCCTGCCGGAACGAAGAAGACAACGATGTGTCGCTCCGCCCTATCCGGATTAGCAGCGAAGTATTGAGCCGCTCAGCAATGGAAAGCGGCTTCATGCCGGACGACGAAATCGGTATATTTATGCTGGAGCGTCCCGACGCCAACACACCTGCCATACTCGATAAGACCAGCGGAAACTGGCTCGACAATGGCTATTTCTCTTTAGAAAAAGACCAGAACACGTGGTCCTCGCTCGCCCCTGTCTATTGGAAAGATGCCAACACTCGGATCGACATTATCGCTTACTATCCTTACATAGACATGGTATCCGACGACTATAAAGTGACCTCCCTTCCCCTCCAGGTACAGACCGACCAACGAGACAGAGAAAGTTTGAGGCAAAGCGATTTTCTTTATGCCTCACAACGCAATCTCAATCCCCAAGATCATGCCGAAGGGATAGCGTTAGGCTTCCGGCATAAACTCTGCAAAATAACCGTACAATTCCGCTTCAATGCCGAAGAGTTCGAGAATGCCCAACAACTTCGTACGGTCGCCTACCGGGTTAAGTCCGCAGGCTTCATAAACCTGAATACGGGAAGCGTAACTACAAACCCGCAAGTAACCGAAAATATCATGCTATGCTCCAATCTGGAAGAATTCCAAGCCGAAGGAATCTTCTTTCCCCAGACGATTCCCGCCGGAACTTTCCTTAGGGTAGTAATAGGGGAAGGCACCTCTGCTGTCACCTATGAATATACCTTGACCTCTCCTTTGACGCTCGAGGAGGGAAAAGAATACCTCATTCCTTTTGATTGCACAACGGCTGGCGATACTTCTAAAAAACAAACAGCATCATGAAAAGAACACTTCTACTCTTAAATATCAGCATCGGCCTGCTGCTGACGGGTTGTTCAAAATCGGAAGACTCTAAAAAGCAACCCGACGAGGCGCTACGTCTCCGCATCTCTCCTCAAATAGGTGCTTACCTCACACGTACCTCAACCAACAGCCAAGGGGAATACACCTTTTCTCCCAATGACGCTCTAGGCTTGTTTGCTGTCAACAACAGAAATACTCCTTATGTTTCTGACGACGTATACAACCGGAAATATACCTACAACGGTTCTTCCTGGTCAACAGAAAACCCTGTGTATTGGCCCGAAGGGGAAATAGGAAGTGTGTGCCACCTCTACGGCTACTACCCCTACTCCTCCACCTTCTCCGCTTTCAACAAACATCCTTTCACTGTAAGCAGTGACCAATCCACCGTGGAGAAAATGCTTGCCAACGACTTTCTTTATGGCAACACCACAGTAAATAAGCAAGATGAGCCGGTTGCCTTGGCTATGAAGCACCAGTTCTCTCTTGTGACCATCCACGTCGAATATGATAAGCCCGTGAGTGACGTCCTTACGAACATTACCGTGCGTGCCAAAACTTCCACTTTTATCGACCTGACCAACGGAAAAGTGACCACCACAGGTAACGAAACCAATATCCAGCCTTATCCTCAGGGAAACATATCTGAAGAAGATGAAAAATATGTGGAAAGCTTCTCCATCATCCTTCCTCCGCAAACCTTCACCGGCTCTCCTTTGTTGGACCTCACAATTGGAAAAGAAAAGAAATCGGTAGAAGTCACCCAAACCTTCGAAAAAGGAAGGCACTACACCATGAACTTAGACATTCGTGACCCCCAAAACATCACCTTCGAAGGATTCTATGTGGCTCAATGGGACGAAAAGATAACATTTGCCGAAGGTGTAGTCACCAAAAAACAGCTTTTACAGACAGGGGATGTGGTCGAATATCAGAAGATGCGCACCGACCATCCTGTGACTTTGGTAGTCTTGGGGGATGGCTTTACGCAAGAACACCTTCTGCGCAACGGACTCTTCGAACAAAGTGCTACCGAAGCAATTGAATTTCTGTTCGATGTAGAACCCTTCAAAAGCTATCGGGAATACTTCAACATTTACTTCATTGCCGCCGAATCCAACGAAGCGGGAGCAGACAATACAACTACCGGGCAAATGAAAGATACATACTTCGATACTAAATGGAATGACAATTATTCCGATATGTCGGCTGAAGCGACAACAGTCTTTAACTTCGTTGAAAAGTATTGCCCCGATATTCGAGACAAGAAAGTAGATGTGGACCATGTTACCGTATTTCTTTTGGTCAACGACCCGCGTTACGGCGGAATATGCTGGACTTGGAACACAGGCAGATCTTATATGATTTGCCCCTTAACGGAAGGTGAACTTATGTGGCGAGGCAAACATTCCGAAAAATACGGTGCCTCCCGGGGCGACTGGAGAAACACCTTCTTACACGAAGGGGGCGGCCACTGCTTTGGAAAACTAACGGATGAATACTGGAGTGATGACAATGCCACTTACCCCTATAAAGACATCTCTGAGCATTACTGGAATATTCCATTCGGCAAAAACGTCACAGCCGACATCTCCTCCAGCAGTCCAACCAGATTCTGGGACCACCTGTCTTCCAGCGGCCTCTTCCCTAAAGTAGGATATTGGGAAGGAGGTCAAGGTTATGGAAAAGGTATCTGGCGAAGCGAAAACATCAGTTGCATGATTGACAACCGCCGATATTTTAACGCCTACTCCCGCCAACTGATTGTAGAACGTATCAAATCTCTGGCAGGGAAACCTTTCGATTACGATGATTTTCTCGCTAAAGACGTAAACTACGATGAAATCGTAGACGGGCACGATACGCGAAGCGGTATTTATGGGAAGAACTTGGATTTGTCCGGTATCAAGACGTATCCTTTACTCCCTTTCCCAAGGCTTGTAGAAGAATAAAAGGAAGAAAAAGGGGGAATTCGCCTTAATTTTTCATTTTTCTCTAAAAAAATACGGGGAAAGATTTGCAGATTCAAATAGAATTCCTACCTTTGCACCGCGTTTGAGAAATAACGCAAACATGGTGGCTGTAGTTCAGTTGGTTAGAGCGTCAGATTGTGGTTCTGAATGTCGTGGGTTCGAGTCCCATCTGCCACCCCAATAAGAAAGAGGAAATTCAAAAAGAATATTCCTCTTTTTTTGTTGTATACATGACATTTATAGGCTCACCTGCCTCCCCGTGTTTCGGGTCAGTCCGAAAACCGGGTCAGTCCGAAAACCCTGTGGGTATGTTAAATCTAAGCCGCTAGTTTGCATA
>JAUUNK010000427.1 GCA_030844565.1 Bacteroides ovatus | reverse complement strand
CTACTCAGTATTCCCGGAGATTATTTTTTGTCAACTACTTGGTGGAGTCATTCTGGAAGAGAATTTTCATCCCTTCCTTTTTACTTTCCAGAGGAGTTACACCGAAGTGCTTCTTATAGCTTTCCCTAAAGGTTTTACCATTGTTTCTTCCTATCATACTGAGTATGTCTGCCACCTTATAATTTCCACTTTCCAACAACTCGTGTGCTTTTTCCAGACGTATGCGGCTGATAAGGTAACTGGGACCTTCTCCTGTGAGTGGTTTCCATTTCTTGAAGAAGGAACTCCGGCTCATGCCTAGCTCTGCGGCGATGTCATTTATAGTGAAATCTTCTCTTTCGAGATTTTTCACAATGATGTCCTTTACCCGGTTAATCAGGTCGTAGTCCATACCGTTGAACGCCCTCACCGACCGCATTTCTATAAATGGCTCTCCGAATATTTCCTTCAAAAAGGACTTTCTAAGCAACCTGCTGTTTTTGATGAGAACCGACATTTCTATCTTTAAATCTTCTATATCAAAAGGTACACGCCAAAATATGTCTGCCAAAGAGTTTTCTCTTTGAATGCGTTGGTCCTTGCACATAGAAGAGCTATATAGAAGTACGGGTATGACGGAGGTTTTCTTTAATTGTAGTGACAATTCATCTCCGCCCATTCCTTGCAGTTGAATATTACATACTACCAGGTCTGTATGTTCCTCCCTTAGATATGCTAACACCTCGGTTCCACTTCCAAAGCTTTTGATTACATAATTCTCTGCTAAACATGCTTCCAGATAAGAGCGTAAAAACTCATCACTCTCCACCAGAACCACAATGGGATTAAGAGAATTTCTTTGCGTAAGAGGTTTGCAGAAGAAAGCATCAATCTTTTGATCGACATGATTTTCTCCAATGCATGTTTCGGGGTGTTGGGATACAGCGTGAGGCAAGCAAGTGACAGGAAATCGCAATGTCAGCATGGACTCAGAGTTGTTAAGGAGAATTTTCCCCTTGCAAAGTTTGAGTAGTTTCTGGCATAGCGAACCTTTAGCAAACTTGCATTCAAGTGCAGTTTGACGGTGGAATAACTGATATTGCTTACATTTATAGCACTTCCCTGGTTCACGGTTGGCAGGAGCCTTTGTTTTAATTTCCCAGTAGCCGGAGTTGATAGAAATTGTAAAAGTTACACACTCCGCCATTTCTGTAAGGTCTATCGCATTCTTTACGAATTCTTTAATCACCGGAGAAATTTTACCAGGGTCTATCCAAACACTGGCATACTTAAAGTCTGTTTCCACTTTTAATATCACTTGTTTGCTTGCCGCATATTCTTGTAGGCTATATACTACGTTTTTCACAAAGTTACCTAACTCATATTCTGCTTTGTCTAGTAGGATTTCTGTATATCTACGATAGAAATGAGATACAAACCAATAGAGTAAAAATCCATCTGCAAAGATTATAAACACCGAATAGAGTAAATTTTGAGCTATTGGCGGCAGGATGCCAGCGCCAATTAGCAACACGAATATTAATGTTTTCATGCTTTATTGTTTTTATTATTGCCACAGGGAGATAACTTACTCTTTTTCGTTGGAGAAGAAAAACGCCGGGATGTTATAGCAACGGCAACTAGGATTTTACGATTTTGAGTATCGAGAAATTCAAATAACTGACTTAAGAATTATTTGTTCTTTGAAGACCGATAACCTGAAAGTTCCATCTATGGAGCCTAAATCCCGCTGTTTTTAACTCTTTCTCAAGGAATATCGAATATCTCCAAGTAACAGTCTAATTATTAGTTGTTTTTCAATTTATTATTTGTCAAGAAGCTCGTGATGCTACCCTAGCTTGGCGGTGATCTTATTTTATGTGGGGTATTAATAAGCAAGGTTGTCATTAATACCCGGATACCTTTTTTCATTGATACGTTTTTTAGATAATACGTATGTGTTTCTTATTCAGGGATAAAAATAAAGATTAGTTGCAA